>JBIIKC010000320.1:0-2537 GCA_044233375.1 Ilumatobacteraceae bacterium | reverse complement strand
GGGTCGATCTTTCGGAAGTTTTGGACAGCACAGCGTCATCTGCTTCCCCCCGAACACGATCTTCAATGAGGGGTACATTCACATCGGACGAAACACGATGATCGGACCACATTGCACGTTGTCGGCGGGAATGGTCCCAGGACAGGTCTGCCTAACGGATCGTGTCGTGGAAATTGGAGACAGGTGTCTGATCGGCAAGGGAAGTGGAATCGTCGGACATTTCTCGATCCGCATCGGAGATGATGTGTGGACGGGTCACGATGTGTACATCACCGACCAGAATCACGGGTACGAAGACGTGAACCTTCCCATCTCTGTTCAAACGATGCCAGAGCGCGAAGTATCGATCGGCTCGGGATCTTGGATCGGCCACGGTTCCGTGGTCCTTCCGGGGGCGCGAATCGGCGAACACGTGGTCATCGGAGCGAACAGTGTGGTGACGGGCGAGATACCGTCCTATTCAGTGGCGGTCGGAGTTCCCGCGCGAGTGATCAAGCAGTATCGGCAGAACGCCTGGGTGGATGTGACGTGACTGTCAGACGGCGAGGTCCGTCGGAGCCGAACACGGCTTCATTCGGTTGGCAACCGTGAAATCGTTGATGTACTCGGAAATCGGCGAACCGTCCACCATGGATTCGGCAAAAGGTGGATTCTCGCCACTTCGCAGAACGTCGGTGTAGACACGTCGATCCTCGATCCATTGTCGGTAGTAGCTGGTCCACGAGTCGATGAGGGCGACGTCGGTGGAACTCGTCGGCTGCTCAGCGGTCACATCGGTGACCATTTGCTCGATGATGTCGGTTGCACGGTCGATCAGTTCGGCACGTTCTGCGAGTGCACCTTCACCGACTTCGTCGATACGGCGTAGATCCGACAGCCGGTCACGCTCGACGTTTGCCGCACGGCAAATCAGCTCTGCCCGAACAGACCAGGCTTCGTCATCGACCTTGGCTACGGATTGTTTCGTCTGCGGAAAGAAGAGCGCCCAGATCCAGAATGCGGCGATACCCAGAGAGATGGATCCGAGGAGAACGCGAGTTGCAATCGTTCGTGCGGACCGTGAATCAGAGGCCATGAATCAGACGGACTTCGAGTTCGAGGGGCGATAGCAGATCAATAACTGGGCAAGCGCCGATCCGACTCCGATTCCGAGGGAGAGGGCGAGCGGAGTCCACCCACTCGGCACGAAGTCGATGATGTTGTCGACTGAGAAATCTCCCGGACCGATCATCCCGACGGCGAGAGCCCCGACTGCAATCGTTGCGCAATATTCCCAACCTTGACCGGGATGGAAGACGAAGAACCCCACCTTCCAGTGAGCGACAACGATCGCAACGATCATGATCCCGATGATCCCTGCTGCAGCCACGGATGTGAGAAGCCCGATTGCGAAGAGCAGACCAGCACCGATCTCAGTGAGGGCTGCAATGCGGGCCTGAGCCGAGGGCCACTTGAAGCCGATACTCGAAAACCACGCTGCTGTTCCCGACAGACCGTTGGGGCCGAAGATCTTGTTGACACCGTGGTACGCCAGAAAGAGACCGAGGCACAACCTCAGCAAAAGAAGTCCTGTGTTCATCTGGTCGATCGTCGTACCCATCGAATTCGTTGCGAGCATCGTCCTCACACTAGTGAGACACCGTGCTTCGAGCCCGTCGAGTGATAGGAAAGTCAGGTGTTGTCGGAAGAGTCCCAGGTCGATCTGAGACCTCGGGCACTGTCATTGATCAGAGAACTCGTTTCGTACCATCCGGGACTCTTCTTCGTTTCGATGCTCGGAGCCTCAGTCTTCGCCATCTGCACGGTGGCTTCCTCTTGGGCTCTTCGATGGGTGATCGACGAGGCGGTCCTTCCGCGATTCGATCAGGGCTCGAGCGACCGCCGGACACTGCTCATCGGAGTGACAGTTCTGATTGCAATTGCGCTCGCTCGTGCGGCAGGAGTCATCGTTCGCCGGACTTGGGCAGGGAAGACTCAGTGGAGGACCGCTGAATCGATCACCGGGGAGGTCGTTGATCGATTGGCTGCTCAGCCGGCTCCTTGGCATCGACGCCAGCGCACCGGAGATCTGATCACTCGAGCCGGAGTCGATGTCGAGGCAACGGTTGCCGTTCTTGCGCCCTTGCCGTATGCGAGCAGTGTGCTGCTGATGATGTTCGTGGCAGCAATCGGACTCATCGCTCTCGATGCCGTGCTCGGGACTCTTGCTGTTGCCGTCTTTCCACTTCTGATCATTGCCAACGTGCAGTATCAGCGGCGTGTCGACGAATGGTTTGCGCTTGCTCAGGCTGAGCTTGGTGCGTTGTCGAGCGCGGCACACGAAAGTTTCGAAGCTGTTTCCGTTGTCAAGGCGTTCGGCGCTGAGGACCGGGAAACCGAACGCCTCTCGTCGATCGCAACGCGTGTACGTGCTGCGCGAGTACGCGCGATCGGCCTTCGCAGCACTTTCGACATGCTGCTCGACATGCTTCCGAACGTGACCAATGTGATCATGGTGTTGGTCGGAGTGCATCGCGTGGATGCGGGGCATCTGACGA
>JBIIKC010000319.1:0-2538 GCA_044233375.1 Ilumatobacteraceae bacterium | reverse complement strand
CAGTGACAGCGGTTGGCCACGCGCATCTCGACACGGCATGGTTGTGGCCCATCCGAGAAACACGGCGCAAGGCTGTTCGCACGTTTGCGAATGCCGTGCGGCTTCTCGAGGAGAATCCTGATGCGGTTTTCTGTCACAGCCAGGCTCAGCACTACGCATGGGTTCTCGAGGAGGCTCCAGAGATTTTCGATCGGGTGAAGAGCCTCGTGAAAGATGGTCGTTGGGAACCCGTCGGCGGAATGTGGGTCGAGACGGATCTGAACCTGCCCGATGGCGAGAGTCTCATTCGGCAATTCGTGCATGGTCGGCGTGCATTTGCTCAGTGGTTCGGACGGCTGGGAGATGGACAGCGTGGCGCTGGGGCTTTCCTCCCCGATGATTTCGGCTATCCGGCCACGTTGCCCCAAGTGGTGCGTCACTGCCAAGGAGAGTGGTTCTTCACGCAGAAACTGAGCTGGAACGAATCGAATCGATTTCCCCACCACAGTTTCTGGTGGGAAGGGATCGACGGTTCTCGAGTCTTTGCTCATTTCAGTCCCGTCGAGACGTACAACGCTCTTCTCACGCCGTCTCAATTGCGCTTCGCCGAGCGGAACTTTTCCGACCACGCGGGCGCATCGATGTCACTCGCGCTCTACGGACATGGAGATGGTGGCGGTGGTCCGACTCAGCAAATGATGGACAGGGTTCGCAACACGTCGTGGTGGAGTGACGTACCGCGAGTGGCATTCGGACGGGTCGACGATTTCTTTGCCCGAGCCGCAGCAGAATACGGCGAACGCGCACCGACGTGGGTCGGGGAGATGTACCTCGAGAAGCATCGCGGAACGTACAGCTCGCAGATCGCAACCAAGAACGGCAATCGACGTTGTGAACGATTGCTCCACGAGTGGGAACTCTGGGCCTCGTCGATGATGGCGACCAAGGGTTGGACAGAGTCGTCGGACGTCGTGGGTGCGAGGGCGCAGATTTGGCAGCGCGTCCTGACGCAGCAGTTTCACGACATCATCCCGGGCTCGTCGATTGCCTGGGTGCACAGAGACACCGAAGACGAGCATCGAATCCTGGCGGACTCCATCAATCGCCGTATCGACGATGTGTTTGCATCCACGTCCATCGAAGGTGGTGCGTCGTCGGGCGTCTCCGAGTGCAGTTCGTTCGGATGTGACTTCGTAGCCAACCCCAGCCCCGTACCAGTGAAGGGTGTTACGTCCATCGATGGCCGGCCTCGCTGGATCGAAGCACCTGCAATGTCGACAGTGGCGCTCGGGCGAGAGGATTCATTGCCGGAGAACGTTGAACCCGTCGTCGTCGAAGTTGGCCAGAACCATGAAATTGTCGTCTCGAACGGCATGGCACGCCTCGAGATCGACGCAAGTGGAGCCGTGCGTGACATTGTCGACGTTCGCCGGTCTCGCTCCATTGTTCGAACTGGAAGATTCATCGGGTTGCAGATGCGCCGAGATGCGCCGGCTGAGTACGACGCTTGGGACATCGACCGTGCAGATGCAGATGCGCCCGCCATCAACCTTGTGTCGAACGGTCCAGCTGTCGTGACATCGTCGAATGATCTCGAGGCAACTGTTGCCCTCGAGTACGCATTCGGCCGATCTCATTTCACCCTGCGGTTGACGATCAAAGCTGGAGAGCCTGTGGTCGACTGCCAGTTGATTGCGGATTGGTACGAGCGGGAGACTCGTGTGCAGTTCGTTCTTCCAACGGACGTCATGGCAAGAGATGCTGTGTGTGGCATTCAGTTCGGTCATGTGCGACGACCTCGACACGGCAATACGTCTTGGGACGCAGCCAAATTCGAAGTGTGTGCTCATCGCTACGTGTATGTCAGCGAACCTGGCTGCGGTATCGGGATCGTTGCCGATGGACCGCGCGGGTACGACGTACGTGGAGACGCTCTTCGACTGACGTTGCTTCGCTCGCCGTCGTTTCCCGACCCGCACTGCGACGAAGGTCGTCAGGTCATCGACTGGGGCGTCTACCTCGACTCTGCACCAGGAGATGTGGGCGAACTCGAACGTTATGTGGCGCGCCGAGCTCATCCCATCCGGCAGATCCAGGGAAGTGCGAAGACATGTTCCGCGTTGGTCGACTGTCTCGTTCCGGGGGTTCTGATCAGTGCAGTCAAGCCCGCTGAAGACGGCTCGGGCGACATCGTCGTTCGCATGTGGGAGACGAGAGGCTCGCGTGCGTCGGGTTCTGTCGTTGTTCGCGGCGCATTTGAAGTTCATCTCACCGACGGCCTCGAAGAGCCTCATGCACAAGTTCCGGTTCGGCGCATCGACGGAGGAGACTCTGCCGTCGACATCGACATGAGACCGTTCGAAATCACCACACTTCGGCTCCGGCGAAATGGATGATCAACTGGCAGTATGAAGTCGCGAGATCGGGAGAAAGTCGAAGAGGGGGCATGATGTTCAGTCAGGAGTCGATGCCTGTTCTCATATACGACGGAGATTGCGCGTTCTGCTCGTCGAGTGTTCGATTCATCCAGAATCACATTCGCCGACGTCCTCGATGCGA
>JBIIKC010000318.1:0-2545 GCA_044233375.1 Ilumatobacteraceae bacterium | reverse complement strand
CCGGGGTCGAAAACAGTGCAACACCCCTTCGACACGCTGACCACATGAACACAACCACTTCTCGATCGCCGAGCACCGACAGCCAGGAGAACTCGGGTTCTCGGGATCGACAACCTGCACAACTCGAATTGGATGGTTTCAGTACCGTTCATCCTCTCCTGGCTGCCGGTCACGTCGATCCGCGATTCATCCTTTCCGATGAGACGTGCCGTATCGGCCGCAAATATCTGGCCGAGATGAGACGAATTCTCACCTCATCGGTCGAACGATCGGCAGCGTGATCACGCCGCTGAAGGGGAAAGTGCCCGCACCGAGTCCCAAAAGTTCAACTCCGGATCGAGAGGCAAGATCGCAAGCGAGCTCGTCGTGACGCCGTTGTCGAAGTATGCCTGGATCTGACGCCGACACTCCTCCACCGAACCGTGAACGACGATGTCGTCGACGACCTCATCGGGAATGGCCGCGAGAGCTGCTTTGCGGTCGCCAGCCTTCCACGCATCCCACATCCCCTGCAGTTGAGGTCCTCGTCCCAACCACCGATGGAATTCCGCGTAGACCGGAACATTCAGATACGCGGCGATCGCAAATCGTGCCGCTGCTCGAACAACCTCGGTGTTCTCACTCGGACAGACGAAGATTCGTGCCACGATCTCCCGATCTTCACCTCCCGCAGCATCACGTACTACGTCGACAACTTGTGGAACATCCGCAGGAGCGAGCCAGTTGATGATCGCTCCATCGGATTCGCGGCCCGCCAATCGCAACATTCCTTCTCGCAACGCAGCAACGAGGATCTGTGGCCGCTGTTCAGGACGAACACCGAGTTTGAACCCGTTCACTTCGAAGGTGTCATACGACTTCGCAATCTTCTCCCCGGACAATGCGTCATTGAGGAAGCGCACCACATCTCGAACCTTCTTGTACGGCTCGACAAACGGAATTCCGTTCCATCTCTCGACGATGACATTGCTACTCGAGCCGATGCCGATCGCGAAGCGGCCGGGTGCCGCATCAGCCATACTCGCAACGCTCTGGGCGAAACACGCCGGTGATCGGGTGTATGCGGGGACGATCGCTGTACCCAATCTCAGACGTGGCTCCCACGCTGCAGCAAGCGCCAGTGGAGTGAATGCATCTGCCCCATCCGATTCCGCCGACCAGATGTCGGTGTATCCCATGTCGGCCAACTCGACGAGCCGTTCACGATGAGAGTGCAGATGCCCCGGCAATGGCACGGTCATCCCGGGGCGCTGTGGCAGGGAACGAGCAGGCTGAGTCGATGCGGTCATGAATTCATTCTTGCCGGTCCGGGACCAGGCATGTCCCTCCAGAAGCGCACGATGCAACTCTGACTGGCCGTCGCCAACAGGGTTCCGTCTTCAGCGAACATGTGAACCAAGCCGTGTCCGAAGCCACGTTCGACTTGATGGATTCGAATGTCCAGCAACACCCACTCGGTCGGAACGAGACGTCCGATACGCAGAGTGTTGTCCAGGCTGTTCCCACCACCGCGAATACCGAGAGACTGACCGACACCCATCGGAACGAAATCGCCGAGAATTGCCAATGCAGCTGTATCCACTCCATCGATCACCTCGGGAATACGCGACCACAAGATGACCTGCCCATCACCGGGGGTTCCGTCGAGCTCCTCGAGAACGGAACGGCCCTTGACGATCCGTTGATCCATTCGACCGCTGATGGTCCCCGACCAATCGAGAACGTGGGGCCTCTCTTCACATTCATGTGGCAGTGGAAGGTTCGCGGGCATCTTCTCCCATTGACCATGTGGCTCGACGTCTCGATCACCAAGTGCAGCATTGACTGTCAGGATCTCACGATCTCCAACATGGCACACGGCTCTCGCTTGGGTGATCTGGTGTCCGGTGACGGCGAGCGTGACGTCGATGTCCATCGTCTCGCCAGGTTTGGCATACGACAGGTACTGGGCGGTCGCCCACACTGCTCTCCTCCCCGACGTTCCCTCCATCGCCGATACCGCTGCGGCGAGTCCGCAGCCGCCGTACAAGAACCCGCCCCCCGTCGAGATTCCCGGAATCACCGGAAGTATCCAACGATGAGGATTGTGCGTCGATTGAAGCCCGAGAAATTGTCGACTGTCCATCCGGGAGAACTGTAGATCCGAGGCAGCACCCTCGTCGTTTCTCCGTCGCAAAACGTCACTTTCGCTCTCACAGCATCGACCCTTCTCGGCTTCGATTAACTTGCGGAGCGTGAGTATCGATCAACCATGGCAAGGCGACGCCTGTTCATTGAACGAGGCGTTTCGCAGAGGCGAACGTTCACCGGTGGAGGAACTGGACGCAACGATTTCCGCAGTCGAAAACAGCCAGCTCAACGCTTTCTGCTTTCTCGACATCGAGCACGCTCGTGCCGAAGCAGGGCGAGCCGACGTGACGCGTCCATTCGGCGGAGTACCAATCGGCATCAAGGAACTCCAGCAAGTCGAAGGCTGGCCCGATACCGAAGCCAGCGTCGCTCTCGAGAACAACACTGCGACGTATTCGTCGATCTTCGTCGACAG
>JBIIKC010000316.1:0-2551 GCA_044233375.1 Ilumatobacteraceae bacterium | reverse complement strand
TGTTCATGTTCATGGTCTGTCCCTTCTGTTCATCTCCGCTGGAGCGTCGATGACGTTTCATGGTCGAAAGCGATGAGACTGCGAGGTCCTTCGCTCTCGACCTTCACTCTGCACAATCCAGGTGAGAGCCGAACCAGATGAGGGTGAGAGTCGAGTGAGAATCACCGGGAGGCAAGAGGGATCCAGAACCCGACCTCGGCTCCACCCCCGTCACGCCGGCGTGCGAAATGTCCACCACCGTGCGCAAGTGCTGCATCAGCAACGATCGACAAACCCAGTCCTGATCCCGGCAGAGACCTCGCTTCTGGCGATCGATGAAATCGCGCAAAAACAGCCTCGAGATCGGAGTCCGGAATGCCCGGTCCGCGATCGCGTACTGTCACCATTCCCGAATCGACATCGACGCGAATCACTCCGTTGGACGAGTCGAATTTCACTGCGTTGTCGAGAAGATTGGAGACTGCTCGTTCGATCACCATCGGTCTCACCGAGACCAACGATTCGTCGATGTCGACTTCGAAGTTTCGACCGGTCCGACGACGAACTCGCTCGACGACACCGACAACCAGATCCCCAAGTGCAACCGTCTCGATCGGCTCGGCCTCGATCGAGGACGGATCGACCTGTGCGGCAAGTGTGACGATTTCTTCGACCAAGTCGCGCAGTTCGGAGATGTCCTGTTCGAGATCCGCAAGGATCTGGGTTCGCACCCCATCGTCAAGATCGGGGTGGCGGCGCAGGACATCGATGTTCGTACGCAAACTCGTCAAGGGCGTACGAAGTTCGTGTCCGGCGTCCTGGACCAGCCGTCGTTGTTGGGACCGCGACTCGTGCAACGCTCTCACCATGTCCTGGAAAGACTTGGCGAGTCGGCTCGTTTCGTCTCGTCCTTCGACGGACAGATCGACAGCCAACTCTCCGGTGCCCGCTATGTGTTCAACCGAACGCGAGAGTCGACGCAGACGAGATGTCACCCCGGACGAGATGACTCCGCCCACAAGTGCTGCGACGACGACGACAAGAGCACCGATGACAAACATCCGCGTTCGCAGATCGGAGAGGACGTTTTCGGTCTCGGAGAAATCGCGTCCGAGTTGGAGGACGAGTTCCCGCTTACCGGGCAGCTCGAGAGCCACGGTCCGCACGCGGTATCGGTCACCTTCTGCCGACGTGACCGTCCGCACGATCGTCCCGTCAACTCGTGCTTGTCTCCAAGCATCATCATCGACCGTCACGACCGGAAGAGTGACTCCAGGGGTCGTCGCAATGACATCTCCGTCACCAGACGCGACCTGCACCACGTACTGCTCGATACCGAGGGGCCTCTCGGGGATGATGACCGACAAGCGACCACCGATGCGAAATCGGCGGATGCCATTGGGTCCATCTAGGAATCGGTTCGTCGCCTCGACGAGTGATCGATCGATCTCCATGCGCAATCGCTGTTGCATCGACTCGTAGGAAACCAGGCCGACCGCGAGTGCCGTCGCAGCAGAAATGACGGCGAGCAAGAGCATCAACTTTCCGCGCAGACCGAATCTCATGGTGACTGGTCCTTCATGATTGCGAGACCTGACTCGAGCGCGCTACGTACCCGAATCCGCGAACAGTATGGATCAAGGGGCTCATGCCGTCGGTGTCAACCTTGCGGCGAATGTAGCCGATGTAGACAGCGAGATTTTTCGAATCCGGCCCGAAGTCGTATCCCCAAATCCTGTCGTAGATCGTCGAATGCTCGAGAACGATTCCTTTGTTGCGAACGAGAAGTTCGAGAAGATCGAATTCGGTTTTCGACAGATCGATCACTCGTCCGGCACGTCGAACGGATCGAGATGCGATGTCGATGGTCAGATCCTCGAGTTCGAGAACATCCCCCGAAGATTCTTCGCCCGGCTGCTTCCACCTGCGCATGAGAGCTCGAACACGAGCCAGCATTTCCTCGAGAGCGAACGGCTTGCCGAGATAATCGTCGGCTCCGGCATCGAGGCCAGCCACACGGTCACTGGTCTCGGTTCGGGCGGTCAACATCAGGATCGGAATCCTGTTGCCTTCACTCCGCAACACTCGGCACACCGAAAGACCGTCCACATTGGGCATCATCAAATCGAGAACGATCACGTCAGGCTCGAAACTGATGACCTGCGACAGGGCGGCGTTTCCATCGTTGGCGGTCTCGACGGTGTAACCCTCGAGCACGAGTGCCCTGGAGAGAGACGTACGGATGGCCGGATCGTCGTCGACGACGAGCACTTTGCCTCTGGGCATCGACGAACGAGTCACGCCCCCAGTTTGCCCTCCACACGTAAGAGGAAGGTGAGAGAAGCCATCGAGATCAGAGCAACTATCGTGACGACGTGTTTCGAGAGCGGTTGCATGCAGGGGCCCACTTCTGTGCCATTGTCTGCGCCGCAGTGGTTATCGGCGCCGTCAGCGGACTCGGCTCGTGGGCACTCTTCGAGGCACTGGATCAGGCGACGTCTCTGAGACTCGACAACTCGTGGTTGATCTGGATGTTGCCAGCGGTGGCACTTCTGCTCGGTCTCGTCTACCA
>JBIIKC010000317.1:0-2551 GCA_044233375.1 Ilumatobacteraceae bacterium | reverse complement strand
CTATCTCGTCTATGCATCGGCTTGGCTCAAGTTGCACGAACCAGCGGCTTTCTACGCCGGTCTCTTGAACGCTCAGCCGATGGGCTTCTGGAGTCCCCATTCGCTGGCCCAAGATGCCCGTCGTCACGGTGTCGTCGTGCGCACTCCGGATCTTGCCGTGTCTCTGGCCGGTGCAAGTCTGGAGCCATGCGCGGACAGTCACGGCGGATACGCCGTCCGTCTCGGCCTCGACTCCATTCGCGGAGTCGGTTCGGAACTGGCAACGCGCATCGTCACCGAACGTGAAGCAGGCGGGCCGTATGGCGACCTCGAAGATCTCGTGCGACGTGTCGATGAGATAGTGCAACCGCAGCTCGAGGCGATGGCAACGGGCGGCGTCTTTGCCGAGTGTTTCGAGCTCGAGAGACGCCAGGCGCTATGGGCGGCAGGGGCAGCTGCTCGTTCGCGTCGAGATCGTCTTCCCGGGCTTGCCACCTCGTGTGATGTGCCAACTCTGCCCGGCATGGAACCGATCGAAGTTGCGATCGCCGATCTGTGGGCGACCGGGGTTGCGCCGAATGGTCACCCCACCCGGTTCCTGCGTGAACGTCTCGATGTACTCGGCGTCGTCACTGCGGACAAGCTGCCCCATGTGCCCGGGACGAAAGTATGGGTGGCTGGAGTGGTCACCCACCGTCAGCGTCCGGGGACGGCACAAGGTACGACGTTCATGAATCTCGAAGACGAGACGGGTTTGATCAACATCGTCGTCTCGGTCGGATGTTGGAAGCGCTTTCGCCCGGTAGCACGAGCTGCGTCAGCGCTCCTCATCCGAGGGCGACTGCAGCGCAACGAGGGTGTGGTCAATGTGATCGCCGAACTGATCTCGCCATTGACGATGGTGGTTGACATGCCTGCACGCAATTTTCGCTAGGAAATCGAGCCGAGGAGCCAGCCGATCGGGCTGTCACGGGTCCTTCTACTTCGATGTGGCACGTGACGACGTCGTCGCCATCAAGCCGAGAGCGATGAACACCGTGCCGGCCACGTATCGCTGGACGAAAGGCAGAGTGCGACCAGAAAGCAGAACTGATCGCAGTGCACTTGCAGTCAGCGCGTAGGTGCCGTCGGTCAGACATCCGATGAGAACGAAGATCGACCCGAGAACGAGTGCCTGTGTCCATGCAGCGCCATTGTCCGGATCGATGAACTGCGGCAGATACGACAAGAAGAACAACGCCACTTTCGGATTGAGAATGTTGACGACGATTCCCTGGACGAATGATCGACGGCGTGAGACTGCGGATGAATCACCATCGAGCGCAGGTGGTTTGGACAGAAGTGTCCGTACGCCCACGAAGATCAGATATCCGGCACCGAGCCACTTCACGACATTGAAAGCAGCGGCTGACGTGGCGAGTACTGCGGACAATCCCGCCGATGCCGCGATCACATGGACGAGATTCCCGAGTTCCAAACCGGCGACAGCAGCAAGGCAAGCTTCACGGCCATCGGAGACGCTGCGGTTCAGGATGTAGATGACGGCAGGACCAGGAATGAGCAACAGCGCGAGCGACGCAATGGCGAAAGTGACGATGGCTTCGACGGTGGGCATGGATCGGTCTCTCGCGTCCGAAGGTCACTCGCTCGGGCGCTCGTTGAGCCTGTCGTTCATCATGCGGTACATCTCGTAGATCGACTTGCATTCCTCGCACAGCGGGAGAGATTTCGGATCACGTGACGGAATCCAGACATGTCCGCACAGTGCCTCGAGAGGGGTCCCATAGATTCGGGCTTCGAGCACTTTGGCCTGGGCGCTTTCTCCCGGATCGGTCTTGACGATGTGTGCACAGACCGGCTCGCCGGTCTGCAGATCGCGATCGAGTTCGGTTTCGACTCCAGTCGACGTCGAGGATCCCGATGCCGGGTGGGCAGTCATCGAATCGGTCGCGGAAATCGATGTCACCCTCTCAGTCAAGCAGATCGAGTGCGGTGGCTCTGCTTTCGATCGCTGCGCGATTCATTGCTCGTGTGACGGACAGATGATGAAGACATCAACTCACGGCGAGCACGCTGGCTGCCACTGCGAGAACGGCACCAAATGCCGGTGCAGCGTATGTCAGCCATTCGGAGTGGCGCTTCCAGGGTGGAGGGAGCATGGCGAACCCGCAGATCGCTCCCATGACGGCACCGCCGAGGTGTCCTCCGATCGAGATACCAGGAATCGTGAAAGTGAGAATGAGGTTGATCACGAGCAGTGTTCCGATGCCGCTCTGGAACACGTTGACCCCTCGGCGGTACATGCCGACGGTTGCTGCGGCCATGAGTCCGAACACTGCACCAGATGCTCCCCCGTGCAATCCGCCGCTATCGGCCGAGATGACGAGAACCCCGAGCGATCCGCCGAGGAGACAGGCCCCATAGAGGAGACCGAATCGCAATCGTCCGAGCGGTCGTTCGAGCATCTCGCCGAGTTGGTGGAGCAAGAACATGTTCATTCCGAGGTGCAGAATTCCGAAGTGGAGAAATCCTGCGGTCACGAGTCGATACCACTCATGAGTGATGGCCAGGA
>JBIIKC010000315.1:0-2554 GCA_044233375.1 Ilumatobacteraceae bacterium | reverse complement strand
GAGCGGGCCTCTCTGCCTTGTAGGCAGCGTCTGCGAGTTCTTGTCGGCTGGCCGGATCGCTCGCGATCACATTGGATGCCAATGCGACGAGGTCCGTCACGATTTGCCATTCCTCCTCGATCGCCAAGGGCGTCATGCGGTTCAGTTCTTCGAATCGCCGAACAAGGTTTTCGACATCGTTCGATGTTGCCGGTGGAGTTGTCAACGATGGAAGCCGTGTTTGAAGCTCCGCACAGAATCGACCGGCGGTGCGGTTGGTGTCACTGCATCCGGACGCGACAACTGCGAAAGTCACAGAGACAGCGGCACCAAAGGTCAGCAATCGAATCATGCCGCCGCGATGTGATGTTCGGAGGACCGGCACACACTCATTCTCGCAGGAACAGGCGACTCGATGCCATCACCGTCGCGACCCACCTGTTGCACACACCCGGTCGATCAGCCGAGTGGTTGATCGACTTGGAACGGAGTCAACGTGCTGTGCAGCGTGCAGTCGGCGAGTATCGCAGGAATCAAGGGTTGTCCGGTCTTGGTGGAGGCACACATCGGTCCGGGATTGCCGTCGTTCACCATTCTCGGCCGACCCGATGACGTGTGCCGAGAATCGCGAGAGCGAGTGCGTGCGGCCATCCTGTCGAGTGGATTCGACTGGCCGACTCGGAGAATCACGATGAATCTCGCGCCCTCGACCGAGAAGAAGATCGGCAGCACACTGGACCTCGCAATTGCAATCGCTGTGTTGATCGTCGACGAACAGATCCCAGCGGCATGCGCGTGCGATCTGGCGTTCCTCGGCGAACTGTCCCTGGATGGAAGCGTCAGACCGGTACAGGGAGTCGCACCAATGGCCATGTCACTGCGCGAGGCCTCGGCGAGGACAACCTCGTGGCGTGGAGAACGTTCACGAAGCCTGGGCGCTGTGAGTCTTCGCACTGCTGAATCATCGATGGGATCTTCGCTGGGCATCGTGGTCCCCATTGCCAACGAAACCGAAGCTCGCATCGTTCACTCGACGCAGATTTTTGCCGCGACGTCCTTGGCCCAGGTCGTGGAATGTCTGCGAGATGGAGCGCGATGGCCCGATCCGGATCGGAGCGAGTCGCCGAGCGACTTGATCACCGACCAACGTTCACCGGTCGATCTCGCAGAAGTCCGAGGACAGTCGACGGCACGTCTCGGGCTCGAACTGGCTGCCACTGGTGGTCATCACTTGCTCCTCGTCGGGTCGCCGGGTTCGGGAAAAACGATGCTTGCTCAACGCCTTCCGGGAATCCTGCCGAATCTCGATGACGACACCGCTCTCGAGGCCACGCTCGTTCGCTCTGCTCATGGAGAGTGGAACGCTCGTTCAGGGCTCGTTCGGGAAGCGCCGATACGGATGCCTCACCATACGGCAACGACGATCTCGATCATCGGAGGCGGATCGTCGTCGATGCGTCCTGGCGAAGTCAGCCTTGCTCACGGCGGGGTACTTTTTCTCGACGAGCTCGGAGAGTTTTCACCATCGACGCTCGATGGCCTGCGTCAACCCCTCGAAGAGGGAGTGGTGCACATCTCCCGTGCACAGGCTCGAGCTGTCTTGCCCGCACGATTCATACTGGTGGGAGCGACGAACCCATGTCCGTGCGGCGGAGGTGGTCCAGGTTCGTGTGAGTGTGACGAAACTGCACTGTCGAAGTATCGACGGCGCTTCAGCGGTCCGCTACTCGATCGCTTCGATGTGCGGGTTCTCGTCTGTCGACCTGGCGTCGATGAACTGCTCGGAGTGGAACCAGCCGAGTCGACGGCAGTCGTTCGTGAACGCGTGAGGATCAGTCGGCAGCGGGCGATCGAGCGACAAGGCTTTCTCAATGCCCATTTGTCTGGCGACGATTTGGAGAGGTTCGCTCCACTGGATGATTCGGCCCGAGCTTTGTTGCGCGCTGAACTGGAGGCGGGTCGATTGACCGGTCGCGGCCTGCATCGGGTGCGCCGAGTTGCCAGGTCGCTTGCAGATCGCACGGGTGATATCGATGTGATCGGTGACGAATTGATCGCTTCGGCACTCGCTCTTCGAGCTCGCGTTGCACCCTCTCGATCCCAGCGAACGCGATGACTCGCGATCATTCGGACAGTGAAGCAAGAGATCGAATTGCGGCGACCCTGCTGGCATCGCTGCCGTCGATGACACCGCGACGGCTACGAGTTCTCGTCCGACATCGTCGACCGATCGAGATTCTCGACCTACTCGAATCTTGGACGGCGAAGTCTGCAATCCCAACGAACCCGCTCGATGCGTTGATGGCGTCGAGCGCAACCCGCGGACCGAGTCGTTGTCTCGGTGAGATCTGGCGCGATGCCATTGTCATGCGGCGAGCATCGGAGTCTTGCGCTGGCTCGGAATCGGCCAAAGGCGAAAAATCTTTCGATGTATGCGTACTCGGAGAACCGCAGTACCCGAGGACGTTGGCGCACGACCCCGAAGCCCCGGGTGTTCTCTTCTTTCAGGGTGATCTCGCCTGTCTCGATCGTCCACGCGTCGGAATCATCGGAACTCGTCATGCAACGGCACACG
>JBIIKC010000314.1:0-2555 GCA_044233375.1 Ilumatobacteraceae bacterium | reverse complement strand
AACACCAGGAAGACATGGGCAATCACGTCGATGAGGTTCATCAGCCACCTTGCCTCTCCACGAGTCGTGCAAGTACTCCCGTACCGACGAACGCGACGACGGATACCACGAGCACCGTATCGATGCTGACGAAGCTGGAGCCATCGGCAACATCGACGAGAATGCCACACATCACCACCATCAGCAGTCCATCGAGAGCCACCACTCGGTCGGCAACAGACGGCCCGATGAGAAGCCGATACAGAAACGCGAATCCAGCGAGGGTCAAAATGACGAATGCGGCAGTCATCATGAACGCCCCCCAGTCGGCGACGACAACTCTTTGCGGGCTCGACGCGAGCCGAATGCCTTGACAGCACGTGCTTCGATGTCGGCAACATCTCGACGCACCGCTTCGGGATCATCAAGTTGCAGAACGTTGATGTACAACGTCGCCGGCGATCCTTTCGCTTCGAGTGTCATCGTCCCCGGCGTCAAGGTGATCACGTTGGCCACCGTGATCATGACGAGGGGTTGATCGGTGCGCAATTCGATTGCGAGAACTCCGGATTTGATTCTGCTTCCCGGGGTGATGACCACTCGAGCAAGAGCGAGATTCGATTGCACCAACTTGAAGAGAACGAAGAAGACGAACCCAACAAGATGGACCGGCGAGACTCGCGCACGCTCATCGGGTTCGGGTCTCGAAGAGGATCCAATTCCCGATCCGATGACGATGAGTATCGATACGGCGAGACCGCTGAGCACGTTGGCAAAGCTGAGATCACCCCACAACAGAATCCAGACGATGACGAGCCAGATCAGGAGCCCCGGAAGTCGCAGACGCACGATTCAACCTCCCCCGGCAATGATCGATCGGTACATCGACGGATCCATGAGATCCTCCGCGGCGCGCACCATGAACTCGTACACGGGTCCACCCCACAGCGCTAGCGCTACGGAACACACGACGATGGCAACCGTCGGAACGATCATCCACAATGGCCCGCCCAGGCGCTCCCCCGGTTCTGGTTCGCGAGCAGGTTTTTCTTCGGCCTCGCCCCAGAAGACTCCCGACCAGATCTTCGCCATCGAGTACATCGAGAGCAGACCGACAACCAGACTGATGGCAACCATCCAGGCCACGTCACCGGTCAGACCAGCATCGACGAGCGAGAACTTTCCAATGAATCCGGAGAACGGTGGCAAACCGGCCAGGCTGAGTGCAGGCACGGTGAAGAGAAGAGCCACGATTGGTGCCGAACGGACGAGACCGCCGACTTCCGACAACCGACTGGATCCTGCCCTTCGATCGACGAGCGATGCAACGAGGAACAGAGCGGTTTTCGCAAAGATGTTGTGAACGACGTAGTAGATCGCGCCTGCGATTCCTGCAACTGTGAACAGAGCAAGACCAAAGATCATGTAGCCGATCTGGCTGATGATGTGGAACGCGAGAATGCGTTTCATGTCGTCCTGGGCAATCGCCCCGAGAACACCGAACACCATGGTTGTGGCAGCCACCACCAGAAGTACTGTCCCCATCCAGTCAGGCATGTCGAAGAGCAGAGTTTGCGTTCGAATGATCGCGTAGACGCCGACTTTGGTGAGAAGACCGGAGAACACAGCAGTGACTGGGCCGGGCGCCGTGGGATAGCTGTCCGGCAACCAGAAATACAAAGGGAAAAGCCCGGCTTTGATGCCGAAGACAACGAGCAGTGCGATGGCAAAGGCCGCTTTCACTCCGGGATCGAGGCTCTCGAAGCGAAGTGCAAGATCGGCCATGTTGACCGTGCCTGTTGCCATGTACACCAACGCGAGAACAGTGATGAACAGCGTCGATGCGATGAGGCTGATGACGACGTAACTCATTCCCGATCGGATCTGATCGGCTCGACCGCCGAGAGTGATCAGAACATAACTTGCAGCCAGCATCATCTCGAACGCGACGAACAGATTGAACAGATCAGCTGTGAGGAAACTCGCCGAAACCCCAGCTGCGAGAACGAGGTACAGCGGATGGAACGACGACTGCTTGCGTTCCTCATCAGCCTGACCGATGGCAAAAATCATGACGAGAAGGAGAATGACGCTCGACACGACGAGCATGACCGCAGACAGTCTGTCGATCACGAATGCGATACCGAGCGGTGCGGTCCACCCTCCAGCAACTTGGGCCACGACACCCTTGTCGTCCACTTCGACAATGAGAGCGATGCTGACGGCGAGGCCGAGAACGAGTGCCACCAAACTCACTACTCGCTGGAAGGAGCGGAATTTGGATCCCAAGATTCCGAGAGCAGCCCCCGCCAGAGGAAGAATCACGGGCAAGGGAACCAGGAAAGACGTGAAGTCCGAGGTATCAGGAGCCATCGCCCTCACCTCGCTCCCCGACGACTCGGTTCACACCGTCTTCATCCGGCCCAACTGGAACCGCGTCTTCCAGATCCACCTCGGACTCGGGTCCGTCCTGATTCGATCGACGCAAGACACGCCTGTCCTCGACATCGTCTTCAACCACATCGTCATTCGTGATCTGCCAACTGCGGTATCCGAGCGCCAAGAGCAACGCCGTT
>JBIIKC010000312.1:0-2563 GCA_044233375.1 Ilumatobacteraceae bacterium | reverse complement strand
AGATCGAGACACGACTGACCAGGTTCGAGTGCCGATCACTTCTCTCGAAGCCGAATTGCGCTCCCGACTCGGGTTCTGAATTGGCGAGTTCACCGTCTACGGTTCACGTAGCCGGTGCCCGCTGATGGGCGCCGGGTGGAGAGAGGAATGACATGACCAAGGTTGCAGTTCTTGCCAAGCTCGCGGCATCGCCGGGTAAGCGAGACGAATTGATCACTGCCCTGCAGACTGCGCTCGATACTGCTCGCGGTGAAAGCGGCACGATCTATTACATCTTGCACACTGATGCATCAAACGCTGACACCTTGTACATGTACGAGTTGTACGAAAGCCAGGAAGCCTTCACGGCGCATGTCAGCACTGACGCATTCAAGGCTCTTGGACCGACGATTGGACACCTGCTGGGCGGTGCGCCCGAGATGACGTTTCTCGGACCAGTCGGCGGCAAGGGGATCTGAGCGAATCTTCGCATTCGGTCATCACTCATGACGACATATCTCGACCGCATCATCGCTCACCACCGTCAGCGAGCAGCTGTCGATAGTCGTTCTGTCTCTGGTTTGGTCGAGGCGTGCCAGCGTCTTCCTGCGACGCGGGGTTTCCAGCGTCGTCTCGCAGGGGACTCTCTCGCTGGATTGGCGGTGATCAGTGAGATCAAGAGGCGATCACCTTCGAAGGGTGACCTCGCCATCGGACTCGATCCGGTCGATCTCGCTCTTCGCTACGAGGAAGCGGGAGCATCGTGTCTGTCGGTGCTCACCGACGAGGATTTCTTTGCCGGATCTCCGAGCGATTTGAGGGCAGCGTCTCGAGCGACGTCCCTTCCGGTTCTGCGAAAGGACTTCACCGTCAGCGCTGCCGACGTCTGCGATGCGCGATTGATGGGCGCGGACTGCGCGTTGCTGATCGTGGCCGCACTTTCGGACGACGAACTCTCGAGTTTCGCCGAGGTCGCTCGTGATGTCGGGATCGATTTTCTCGTGGAGATCCACGATGAACGAGAACTCGAACGCGCCTTGACTGTCGATCCTCTCATGATTGGAGTGAACCAGCGCGACCTGGTCACATTCGAAGTGGATCACGACAGGGCAGTTCGCATGGCGTCACAAATTCCCTCTGGCATCATCAGAGTTGCCGAGAGTGGAGTTCGCGGTCCCGATGACGCTCGGGCTCTCGCGGCGGCTGGATATCACGCAGTCCTCGTCGGCGAGTCGTTGGTGACTGCGTCGGACCCGGCAGCGGCCTTGCGGGAGCTACGCGCGACTGGTTGAGCACGGATCGACATCGAAGAAATATCCGCTCGCTCGGGCGTGTCGAGCGATACGGTACGGACATGTTCGTGAAGATCTGTGGTATCACGAATGAAGATGACGCGCTGTTGGCGGTTGCAATGGGTGCCGATGCCGTGGGGTTCGTCTTCGCGCCTTCACCCCGGCAGGTGGCACCGAAACTCGTCTACGACATCACACGTCGTCTCCCTCCCGAAATCCTGACCGTTGGAGTGTTTCGAGACGACCTCCCCGACAGAGTCTTCGATCTCGTGTCCCGCTCCGGGGTCAAGGCAGTCCAACTTCACGGACACGAGACGGCATCGACGGTGGCGGCGGTCTCCGAGGGTGTTCGATGGGTCATCAAGGCAGTATCTGCTGGATCGCGGGAGGCTCGGACCGCCAATCAGTTCGGCACCGACTTGATTCTCGTCGATGCACCCCAACCGGGTTCGGGCCGGGTCTTCGATTGGCGATTGACCGACGAGATCCCGTCGGGCGTGCGCCTGATCCTGGCCGGAGGGCTCACCGTGGACAATGTGGGTCCAGCCATCGAGTACGTGAAGCCGTGGGGTGTCGACGTGTCCTCAGGAGTGGAGTCGGCTCCAGGGAAGAAAGACGCTCTGAAACTGAAGCGGTTCATCGCCAATGCTCGGCAAGCTCGGCCCGTTGGTGGCGGCGGGCGGATCGATGACGATGTCGATCGTGGCACCGACCCAACCGGGGATCTCCCATACGACTGGGCTCAGGAGTAGGGACTCGCCACGATTGGGCCGACGGCCGTGTCGAGCCAAGGGACAGGGTTCACATCAAGTCTGGTCGATGGACTGCTGAGACGGCTCGAGAAGGTGCGAACATGAGTGAGAAGTCGGCGTCACGACGAGATCGGCGCCGGTCGTGAACAACGAGGACATCCATGCCCAATACGACTCCGTCCATCATGTCTGCTCCTGGAGATTCGGGTCGCTTCGGCGAATTCGGGGGTCGGTTCGTGCCCGAAACATTGGTGCCTGCCTGCCAGGAGCTCGAACGCTCTTTTCATGAAGCATGGGACGATCCGATCTTTCGTGGTGAACTCGATGCAGTGTTGCGCGAATACGCGGGACGTCCCTCGATCATCACCGAGTGTCGACAACTTGGATCGCAACTCGGTATCCGGTTGGTGCTCAAGCGAGAGGATCTCAACCACACCGGGTCCCACAAAATCAACAATGTCCTCGGGCAGGCACTGCTGGCCAAGCGAATGGGCAAGAAGCGGATCGTTGCTGAGACTGGGGCAGGGCAACATGGAGTTG
>JBIIKC010000311.1:0-2568 GCA_044233375.1 Ilumatobacteraceae bacterium | reverse complement strand
CGATCAAGTCGGTCCCACCGTCCACTCGCAGAGATTCGACGGCTGCGGAGATCAGTTCACCCGAACGGAACGGATTCGAAAGAACCTGAGACACCGATCGAGAGATGGCTGTCTCGAAGAACAGTTGCTGACGCTCGATGCGACCGAGATCGGCACGACCATCGACTTGCCATTCGCCGTCCTTGAACTGTTCGAAGTAACGGCTGCGCGCATATGCGAGAGATTGGATCGAATCGAGAACGACACACCCCGGCACGGGAACGTTGAGTCCAGTGTTGATGTCTCGAGTCGGGTACTCGAAACACAGTTCGACGCCGTCGATCGCCGCGATGATCGCCTTGAAGGAATTGAAATCGACTTCCACATAATGGTGGACCGGCACCCCGAGGCTCGTCTTCACTGTGTCGATCAGCACCGCTTCGCCGTAACCATATGCAGTGTTGATTCGATTGGTCTCCTGTCCGGGAATCTCGATCCAAAGGTCACGTGGAATCGAAGTCAGTGCGATGGTCGAGAGGACTTCATCGACGTGCATCAAAATGATGGTGTCGCTCCTGCGGCCACTCGTTTCATTGACGTCGCCGATGCCTCCGTAATCAGGACTGTTCGGATCCGCTCCTTCGCGTGTGTCACTTCCGACGATCAGGTAGTTCACGAATCCGGTACTCGGAGGCGAGAGCACCGTCTCGATCTGAGGGACGCGCTCCACACCATTTGCTTCTCCGCGCACGGCAACGACGACTCCAGCTGCAGAAGCGACCACAGAGATGACCGCAAGATTGATGCCTGTGACGAAGGGGAACACCTTGCGCCGTTTGCCCGAACCTTCAGCCACACGTCAAAACTAGGCGTCGAAGCGAGCTGATTTCAGTCACTACTCGATGACCGAGGGCACCATAGCCACAGTCATCGGCACAACAGACATCGGCATGTCATCGACGGGCACGAGAACTTCCGAGAGTTACGAGGTGGGTGCCTCAGGAAATCGCACGTGTACGATGTCGGCCACATCGATGCGGTGAGTCACTGCACAAGTATCGAGAACTTCGAGTCTCCCATCGGCTCCGACATCCAGTGCTCTGCCCTCGAGAACGCTCCCCGACGGCAGTTCGACACGGACCGAGCGACCGATCGTGGACAGATTCCTGCGATACAACTCGTGGAATTCATCCGACTCTCGAACCGTGACACACGATTCGAGAAGATCGTCGAGAGCCGTCACCAGTTCGAGAAGAACATCGTCGCGGTGGATGTCTGGGCGAAATTCGCAGAGACTCGCAGCGCCGTCAGGAGCCCAGCCGACGTTCAAACCGAGTCCCACGACGACGTGTTCTGGAATTGCGACCTCGACATCGTCGACGATGCGCGAGATTCTCGAAGTCGAAGCCGAGGCAAGGATCCCCGCCAACTTTCTCGATCCGACGACGATGTCATTGGGCCATTTCAGTGACACATCCATGCCATCCCGCGAACTGTCCAGCTGTGGATTCACGCACAGGGTCTGACATGCGCGTACCGCAGCGAGTGCCACCGCCTGTGTGAGCCGGTGTGGTCGGTCGGGAACCGATCGGAACAGAATGCTCACGAGAAGATTCGCCCCGGCCGGTGCCTCCCATTTCCGATCGAGTCGACCCCGCCCAGCCGTCTGGTGGTCGGCGACGAGAACGAGCCGATCTGCTGCGCCGGACTGCGCAGCTCGATCGAGATCGTCGTTCGTGCTGCCCGTCGATTCAGTTCGACGCACGAGCCAACGGTCGACGAGTCGAGCCGGGTGACCCGATGACGCAGCGAATTCCGCGAAACCACGCCCTTTTCGGTCCCGAAACTCCTGTCCTGGAAGGTTCTCTCTGTTTGGGGTGGCATTACGGGTGTCCATCAGACCAACATTGTCACTTGTGCCCTCCAAACCAATCACAAAGATCCTGATCGCCAACCGCGGAGAGATCGCCGTTCGCGTGATCCGTGCCGCTCGGGAGATGGGAATCGCCACAGTTGCGGTCTATTCGGAACTCGATCGCAACTCCCTCCATGTCCGACTCGCTGATGAGGCGTATGCACTCGGCGGTCAGACAGCCGCAGAGAGTTACCTCAACACGGAGGCGATTCTCGACGCGATCAAGAAGAGTGGCGCCGACGCAGTTCACCCCGGTTACGGCTTCTTCAGCGAGAACGCCGACTTTGCCGATGCAATCACCAACATGGGTGTGGCGTTCATCGGTCCTCCTGGTGACGCAATCCGAGAGATGGGCGACAAGGTTTCGAGTCGAAAGGCGGCGCTGCGCGGCGGAGCCCCGATCGTCCCCGGAACGACCGAATTCGTGACCTCTGCTGACGAGATCGAGAAGTTCGGCTCCGATTTCGGATATCCAATCGCAATCAAAGCTGCTTTCGGCGGTGGCGGACGCGGCATGAAAGTGGTTCACAAGGCCGACGACGTTCAAGACGCAATGGAAAGCGCCCAACGCGAAGCCAAGGCATTCTTCGGTCGCGACGAGATCTACGTCGAGAAATATCTCACCTGGCCACGCCACGTCGAAGTTCAGTTGGTCGGAGACCAACACGGAAATT
>JBIIKC010000310.1:0-2569 GCA_044233375.1 Ilumatobacteraceae bacterium | reverse complement strand
TTCGGAGGAGTCTGCGTCAATCTGCTGCGCCACCCGGCTTGGGGCCGCGCACAAGAGACCTACGGAGAGGATCCTCACCACGTCGGAGTGATGGGTGCTGCCCTGACTCGAGGCGTCCAACGCCATGCCATGGCCACCGTCAAGCACTTCGCAGCGAACTCGATGGAGAACGCCCGATTTCGTGTCGACGTTCGAATAGACGATGTCGCTCTTCACGAAATCTTCCTGCCCCACTTTCGCCGAATCGTCGACGAAGGAGTGGCTTGCGTGATGAGCGCCTACAACCAAGTGAACGGTTCCTACTGTGGCGAGCACGGTGAATTGCTGACTGACATTCTGCGCAATGAATGGAACTTTCAAGGATTCGTCATCAGCGATTGGATCTACGGTCTGAGAGACGCTGCGGCTTCGATCCGTGCAGGGCTCGACGTCGAGATGCCGTATCGAATGGTGAGGGCGATGCATCTGCCGGGGGCCATCGAAGATGGGTCGGTGTCGTGGAACGAGATACGACGGGCTGTTGAACGGGTCGTTGCCACCGTGCTGCGTTTCGATCACGTTCTGTCTGCGACTCCCGTGAGCGCAGACGTGATTGCCTCGGCGGACCACATCGCTCTCGCGCGACGAGCGGCGGCTCAGTCGATCGTGCTGCTCAAGAACGAATCCGTTGATGACTTCCCGCTTCTTCCGCTCGACAGCGGCACAGCCGGATCGATTGCGGTCATCGGCCGACTGGCTGACACGGTCAATCTCGGCGACGGAGGATCGAGTGATGTCTACTCCCTCGACAACGTCACGATCCTGGAGGGATTGCGCTCGACAGCCCCGAGTGCAGACATCATCCACTGCGACGGCACGAACCGGAACGAAGTCATCTCGGCGGCACAGTCAGCCCAGACAGTGATCGTGGTCGTTGGTTACACGATGGACGACGAAGGTGAGTTCATCGGGGATCCGGGAGTCGACCTTCGACATCTTCTGCCTCCCCAGGACGACGAGCGACTGGTGGAGCAATTTCGATCCGAAAGCCGATCGGCTGCCATCCGACCCGATCATGTGCGCGGCCGGCGCGGCCTCGGGTTTGCCGTCGGAGGAGATCGCACATCTCTGACCCTGCGCGCCGAAGATGAAGATCTCATTCGCACGGTGAGTTCGATCAACCCACGCACGGTTGTCGTGATCCAGGCTGGAAGCGCCGTGGTGATGAACGCATGGATCGCATCCGTGCCCGCCGTCGTGCAAGCTTGGTACGGAGGACAACAAGCCGGTCTCGCACTCGCAGACATCGTCTTTGGAGCAGTCAACCCCTCGGGTCGGCTGCCCTTCACCATTCCGATCGATGCCACTCACCTTCCGCACTTCGACCGTGAAGCGGACCACATCGTCTACGACCGCTGGCACGGGTGGTGGCGTGCCGAACATCTCGGTCATCGACCGCAGTTTCCGTTCGGCCATGGCTTGTCGTACACGACTTTTCGCATGGACGATCCGGTCATGGTCACGAACGAAGACGGCCACCAGGTCTCCTGCAGCGTGACCAACACTGGTCGATTCGCTGGAGCCGATGTCGTGCAGGTCTATGCGCGGTACTCCGATCCTTCGACGCCGAGACGTCTGGTGGGTTTTCAGCGCGTCCAACTGGCCCCTGGAGCAACTGCCACCGTCGCCATTCACATTTCCTCTCAGGAACTCCTTCAGCGACACCCGACCAACCGACGATGGGTTTCGCCGAGCGACCCGGTACACCTGTCGATCACCCGGCACGGAGTGGGGATTGCTGAAGTGCCACTCGGTCTGGTCTGATCCACACCGACGGTGAACCACCCACGTTCTCGAGGTTTCATCCTTGGCAGACTGACCACATGAGAACACGAGCATGTGCATCGGTTGTGGTGCTGGCATTGATTGCCGGGTGCAGTTCATCGGATGGCTCGAGCCCGACATCTGGTGACAGTGAGTCCTCCCCACCATCGTGTGAGAACGGTTCTGGAGTACGGGCATGTCTGCTGCCCTTTCCCTCGAATCGACTCACGGTCACCGATCCGTCGACGGACACCGGACTGCGAGTCGCAATTCCTGCTGACGCAGCTCCGGTGAACATCGAAGGCACTGCAATGGACTTGTCCGATCAGAATACGGCCGATGGGTTCTCACCCGCGTCAGCCATCGTCTTCGTCGCTGATGGGGTCGACCTCGCCACATCGGGAGTCCCGGACGTCGACGACATCGGCGCTTCGGTCGACGGGTCGTCACCGATCGTTCTCGAAGACATCACCGCCGATGAGACATGGCCCTATTGGGCCGAGTTGGATCTGCAGTCCCAACTCGTGACCGTGCGTCCGGCACGACTCCTGACATTCGGTCACACATATCGCGTCACGATCGGCGACCTCGTCGATGCAAATGGTGAGCCCGTGAAGATTGCCGACGACTCCTGGGAGTTCACGATTGCCAGTAGCGATTCCATCGCCGGTCGTCTGATCAGAATCCTCGACGACGCGTATCGCACGCTCGGTGATTCCTCTCCAACTTTCACCGTCGACGAGGTGAAGGTCGACGGTGGTGTGCG
>JBIIKC010000019.1:0-10493 GCA_044233375.1 Ilumatobacteraceae bacterium | reverse complement strand
CGGCTCGTTGCCGAGGGGATGTTGTCCGATGACGAAATCGTGGCTGCGATCGATGACAACTATGCCGAGAGTCTTCGGCTGACACCAGGATCGTCGGGAATCGAAGCTCTCGTCTGGGTCTTGCCAATGGCTGTCGGCGGTGTGGCCCTTGCGGGTCTCGTGCTCGTCTTTCGACGTTGGCGAGCACCGAACCCCGGAGAGTCGAGCGCGCAACCTTCTCAGGAGGTCGAGCCGGGTCGTGAGCGCTCGTCGGGTGCTCGTACGAGGATCGTCCTCGGGGCGACTCTTGTCGTCGTTCTCTCAGTGATTGCTGGAATTGCGATCGCCCGAAACAGCGGAGAGCGTCGATCGGGCCAGGTCATGACGGGTGGGAGTGGCGAGGCCAGTATCACCAGCCTCCTCGTCGAAGCGCGTTCGCTGGGAATGGCGGATCTCGAAACCGCGCTCGGTCTGTACGCCCAAGTGCTGGAGCAGGAACCGGACAACATCGAAGCTTTGGCCTACTTCGGTTGGCTCACAGTTCTGTCCGCTTCTCGGATCGAGGATCAATCTCTTGCTGCCGAACGACTCGAGTCCGGACTGGTGCTCCTGCGCCAGGCAACCATCATCGACACGTCCTACCCCGATGCCCACTGTTTTTTGGGGATCTCGTTCTTCCGATTCCTCGGTGATGCTGAAGCAGCCGCTCCGGAAATCGACACATGTCTGGCTTCGAATCCGCCTGCCGAGGTTGCGTCCCTCGTGGAAGGACTTTCTGTTCAGATCGACGAGTCGCTCGGTGATTCGCCGAGCGTCCCCGACGGTTCGATCGCCGAGTAGTGGTGATCGAATTCAGCCCACGTCCGGCGGAGGCCACACGGTTGCAGATGTGATCCGGTCGCCAGCGCGTTCGAGAACCCAGACCGATCCTTTGCGCCAGTCAGGCTCGGTCGCAATGACGGTCGAGCGTCGCTCGAGTGCGGCAATGACGGCAGGGATGATGTCACCGTGGCTGCACAGCACTGAGCCGTCAGGGATGTTCTCGAGCATGTCCAGCACGCCCTCGAACCCACAACCTTCCGTCAGGCGGTTTTCGGCATGGACTTGCGAATGAAGTCGAGCAGCGAGAGGCTCCAGTGTCTGGAGGCAACGCAGGTAGGTGCTCGACAGAAGGAGAGCGCCGGAGCGAGGACCGACGAGAGGGAGAAGACGTTCGCACAGCGACACCGCCTGACGTCGACCCTTTCCGGACAATGGTCGAAGAACGTCGTCTCCAGTCCACCGGGATCGATCGCCGGCTTTGGCATGGCGCACCAGATAGAGAGTGGCCGTGTCACCCGTGTCTGGCATGAAGCAAAATCTAATGCGGACCAGGAGTAGGGAACTCGGTTCGCTGCACGACAGACTCGGGGCATGGGTGTTCCAGGTGGTTTTTTCGAACGCAACCGTCGTGACATCGCAGAACGCGGCTTGGATGTGAATCGCCTACCTCCCGGTCAGTATCTGACCGATCGTTTTCCCGTGCTCCACGTGGGCGACGTCCCGGTTTACGAACCTGGTCAATGGAACCTGTCGGTCTTCGGCATGGTCGACTCACCATTGACCTTGACGCTCGACGATCTCCGCTCCCTCCCGAGCGTGAAACTGACCTTCGACATCCATTGCGTGACGAAGTGGAGCAAGTTCGACACGACATGGACCGGTGTGCGGGTCCGCGACATCTTCGAAATGGCCGGTGTACACAGCGGGGCGACTCATGTGATGGAGCACGCTGAATTCGGCTACACGACGAATGTGCCCCTCGCTGACATCACCACCGATGAAGCTCTCGTGGCATTTGCCTACGAAGAGGAGGACATCACTCCTGAGCACGGCGGCCCGGTTCGGATCGTGATCCCTCATCTGTACTTCTGGAAGAGCGCGAAGTGGCTGCGGGGTCTCGAGTTACGCGATCGCGACGCTCCTGGCTTCTGGGAGCGAAACGGCTATCACATGTATGCCGACCCGTTCCGAGAACAGCGGTTCTGGAACGACTGAAACGCCAGCGACCCGCTGCTGCTCAGCCGTTGACCTTCAAGAACTTGCTGAATTTCTTGCGAGGTTTCATGTCTTCGGCGATCTTGCGCGCGATGTCGTGGAAGATGTGAGCGGATTCGCTCTCGGGAGATGCCACGGTGATCGGCCGCCCATCGTCTCCGCCTTCGCGGAGCGACTGAACGAGTGGGATCTGGCCGAGCAATGGAACTGCGAGTTCATCGGCGAGTTCTTGGCCTCCGCCGTGACCGAACAACTCGTAACGCTTGCCGTCGTCGCCCGTGAACCACGACATGTTCTCGATGATGCCCTTCACGGGGAGATTGACCTTTGCGGCCATCGCCGCAGACAGTCGGGCCACCTTTTGCGCAGCTTGTTGTGGGGTGGTGACCACGTAGACCTCGCCCTTCGGAAGGTACTGACTGAGTGAGAGGGCGATGTCGCCAGTTCCTGGCGGCATGTCGATGAGCAGGAAGTCCGGCTCGTCCCAGAACACGTCGGTCAAGAACTGCTCGAGAGCCTTGTGGAGCATCGGTCCTCGCCAGACAACCGCCTGTCCTTCGGGAACGAAATATCCGATCGAAATGCAACGCACCCCGTGGGCCTCCGATGGAAGGAGCATGCGGTCGATCACGACTGGCTCATTCGAAGCACCGAGCATTCGCGGAATCGAATAGCCGTAGATGTCGGCGTCGAGAATTCCCACTGAATGACCCTGAGCAGCGAGAGCTACTGCAAGGTTCGTCGTGACGCTGCTCTTGCCGACTCCGCCCTTGCCCGAAGAGATCAACAACGGCCGGGTGCGGTTGTCGGGATCGGCGAACGGAATCGCACGACCTTCGGCATGACCGTGTGCAGCGCCTTGACCCGCCGTGGCAGCGGGATCTCCGTGAAGTTTCTTGCGCAGTTCTTCCCGATCTTGGTCGGTCATCACCGTGAAGTCGAGAGAGACATCTGCGACCCCGTCCAGCGAGCGAACCGCTGTCATGACCCGGTTGGTGATCTCGTTCCGCAACGGACACCCGGCAATGGTGAGAGCGACGAGAATCGACACATGACCGTTGTCGGTGACGTCGACATTGCGCAACATGCCGATGTCCACGATTGATCGGTGCAATTCGGGA
Organism: Ilumatobacteraceae bacterium; assembly: GCA_044233375.1. Classification (GTDB taxonomy): domain Bacteria; phylum Actinomycetota; class Acidimicrobiia; order Acidimicrobiales; family Ilumatobacteraceae; genus Casp-actino8. Next base: position 7,356 of record JBIIKC010000019.1, on the reverse strand, counting down.
TCTTCCACGGGACGCAGTGCGTCGACGACCTGCTCGCGGGTGATGGACATGTGGAGACTCCCAACTCGGAATTTGCACGATCAGAATTTGCACTACCGGCATAGGTATAATACCCGGGTGTCCGTGAACGGAACCACGTCAGCCTCGCAAGGGGCATTCACCGCATCGGTGACAGCGATCACGAGCGCGTTCGGTGATCCGACTCGGCGCGCCATCTACCTCTTCGTCCGAGGAGTCGATGAAGGAGTGACTGCAGCTGAAGTGGCGGCAGAGTTCTCCTTGCATCCGAATGTCGCACGACACCACCTCGACAAGCTGGCGGCCGGCAACTACGTGGAAGTGACCATGGTTCGCCCGTCCGGCGGCGGTGCTGGACGACCTTCGAAACGGTACTCGGCGGGAGCCAACTTGCCCGACGACGTCTTCCCTGTTCGGAGTGACGACCTCGTGCTGAGTCTTCTCGGAAAGACGTTGGCTCTTCTTCCCGATGACAAAGCGGCAGCGATTGCCGAAGAAGTCGGTCAGGAGTACGGGCGTGCCATGGCCGCCGCGCTCACTGGCTCGGATCTTGCAACTGGGCAGCGGAGTCTGCGTTCTGCCATGCAGTCCGTGGCAGATGCTCTCACGGCTCACGGTTTTGCGGCCCACACCGAAAAGCGCAACAACCAGTTGCGGATCGTCAACAATCACTGCCCGTTCGGTGACGTTGCCATCGAGCATCCGGTGATCTGCGCAGTTGACCGAGGCATGGTCAAGGGAATGTTGAAGGCTCTCTATGGAGATGCCGATGTTTCGACGACGGAGTCGTTGCCCCAAGGCGACACCTTCTGTGCAACTGCTGTTTGATGCCACTGAGGTAGCGTTTGCTTTCGGCATCAAGTGCTCAGGAGGACTTTCGTGGACATTCGTATCGGCGTGACTCAAGCGGCGCGTGAAATCTCACTCGAGTTAGCCGACAGTGACGATGAGGACACCAAGAGCAAGGTGGAAGCTGCTCTGTCCGGAGCAGTCGACGTTCTATGGCTCGTCGACAAGAAGGGCAAGTTGGTGGCCGTGCCCTCGGCCAAGATCGCGTATGTCGAGATCGGCTCGACCGACGGCGATCGCCGTATGGGTTTCGGTGGCTGAAGCCAGCACCCTTGAACACCGATGGCATCTCTAGCTGATCTACTTCGTCACGAGACCACTCTCTCCAAGGACGACGCCTCACATCTGGTGCAGTTGGTTGCTGAGTGGGGCATGCTCGCGGACCTCTGTTTCGCCGACATGTTGCTCTATGTCCGACTCGAAGATGGGTCATGGACGGTCATGGCTCAAGTGCGTCCCGCTACCGGCCAGACGATCTACCACTCGGATCATGTCGGGACGAAAGCCGGCCCGGATGAGACTCCGATCCTGGACCGAGCGCTGCAATCGGAATCGATCGTCGAAGGTGACATTCCTGCCGAAGAGACCCGTGATTCGATCCACATGCTTGCGATACCTGTACGGGGCTCGGACGGCCCGATCGCCGTGCTGACCCGAGAATGGTCGACCCTCACCAGCAGACAACCGGGCGAACTCGAGCGCACCTATCTGTCGATATTCGAACGTATTGCAGCGATGATCGTCGAGGGAGGTTTTCCCTTTCGGGGCCGCGCAGCCAATCTCAGTTCTGCTCCGAGGGTCGGTGACGGTGCCATCGTCCTCGATGATCAAGCCATCGTTCGCTACGCATCGCCGAATGCAGTATCGGCGTTGCATCGCGTCGGGATCACCTCGAATGTGGTCGGCCAGTCACTGAGCGAGATGGGATTCGCCGACAGCCCCGTGCGTCAGGCCTTCGAACGTCTCGAGCCGGTGATCGAGGAATTCGATCAGACAGTCGATGTGACCCTGCTCGTACGGTGCATTCCGATCATTGCTGCAGGAGAGATCACCGGAGCAATGGTGCTGTTGCGCGATGTCACTGAGGTTCGTCGACGTGACCGCATGCTCTTGTCCAAGGACGCAACCATCCGCGAGATTCACCACCGTGTCAAGAACAACCTGCAGACGATCTCGTCGTTGTTGCGACTGCAGGCGCGTCGTCTCGAATCCGCTGAAGCCAAGGCAGCAGTCCAGGAGAGCGTTCGTCGAATTCGAACCATCGCCCTTGTCCATGAGACGTTGTCACGTGAACCCGGTGAGGACGTCCCCTTCATCGAAATCGTGCGACCGCTGCTTCGCCTGGTGGAGGAGGGGCTCCAATTCCCCGACCGTCCCGTGAGTTTCTCGGTTCGAGGGGACGGGGGGCGTCTTCCGGCAACGATTGCCACACCGCTGTCGGTGGTTCTGACCGAACTTCTCCAGAATGCAGTCGACCACGGGTTCCCCGAGGGGAGTGGAGGTGGATCCGCTGTCATCGTCCTCGGAGGAAACGAGGACGAGCTGACGATCGATGTCATCAACGACGGCCGGGGGCTCGATCCGGCATTCGATCTCGACTCTGTGAGCGGACTCGGTTTGTCCATAGTCAGAACGCTCGTGACCACCGAACTCAACGGAACGATTCGCATGCGTGCGGGTCGGTCCGACGACTTCGATGCGGTCGGGCTCACCGATCACCGAACGGGCGATGGAACCGTGGTCGAGTTGCGACTACCGCGACATCACTGACTGGGCCATCACTGACTGGGCCATCACTGATTGGGCCGTCATTGATTGGGTCAGGAAACCCTCAGGAGATAGCTGATTCTTTCTTCATCTGGGCCGCTGCGCGATTGCGCGCTGCGATCTGACGACGGATCACCCGGCGCTCTTCCTCTGAAGTGCCTCCCCAGATCCCCGAGTCCTGATTCGTCTCGATTGCAAACTCGAGACAGCGAACCTGCACGGCACACTCGGCACACACCTGCTTCGCCCTGTCGATCTGAAGAAGGGCCTGCCCGGTAGTTCCGACCGGGAAGAACAGTTCCGGATCGGTGTCCCGGCAGATGGCTTCTTTACGCCAGCTGTAATCAGCAGAACCAAGGGTGAGGGCTGAGGCGAGGATTGACACGATGTGCTCCTGGCAAGTCGAGGGGAGATGGGGGACGGTGGTTGTCTGAACGTGTTCGCTGACCGGTGTGGCCAACTGCACTGGGTTCCGAGGGTATCGCCCCGGTTTCAGAGCGCTACCCAGGTTGGCAAATGACTTCTCGCCAGGCAAGAGGTGCGGTGGTTTTTTTCCTCACGGACGGGAGGTATAAGGCCATCCACCGAGTCGGCTCGTGGAATGACAGCAGTCATTCTTTGGCCGAAATGGGTGAACAAACCTTTTCGAGAGATCCTCGTTCCGGCATGATGGGTTCCATGTCGATGCAAGTCTTGGCCCACAGAGGTGCGTCGAAGGTCGAGCGGGAGAACACGGTGGCTGCTTTCCGGAGAGCTGTGGCCATGGGGGCCAATGCTGCCGAACTCGACGTGCGCCGAACGGCGGACGGCGTCCTCGTCGTCCACCACAATCCAGAACTGGCCAACGGTCGGCTGATCTGCGCCGTCGTGGCGCAAGAACTCCCTGATGAAGTCCCGACACTCGACGAGGCACTCGATGCCTGCGTTCCGATGTGGGTCAATGTCGAGATCAAGAATGATCCTGGGGAGCCCGATTTCGACCCGAGTGAGTCCATCGCCGATGCGACAGTGGCATGCCTGCAGCAGCGTCCTGAAGGCGCGAGCTCGTGGCTGATCTCGTCGTTTCGGCGCGAGACCATCGACCGTTGTCAGCAGATCGATGCCACGATTGCCACGGCCTGGTTGACTCCCGGAGTCGACATGGATCGGATCGACGGCATGTTGGCAGACCTCGTTGGTTCGGGACACTCGGCATTGCACCCTTGGGTCGGGCTCCTGACAAAGGAGTTGGTCGATGCATGTCATCGCCACGGGTTGGCAGTGAACACATGGACGTGTGACGATCCAGAGCGCATGGTCGAACTTGCTTCATGGTCGGTCGATGGCATCTGCACCAACGTTCCCGATGTGGCCCTGGCGACGTTGAGGGGATCCTGATCTCCCCACTCAGCGAGGGAAGAGCAGCCGGACGGCTTCCGGAACGTGCTCGACGTGCAATCGATTCGTCTCTCCGAGATAGTCACCGTCGACTTGATAGGGGAACGGCAGAGGATTCTCGATCATCATCTCGTGCACGTCGGCGAAGCTGACGACATGTTCGGAGGTTTCGTCGTGCGATGAGATTCCACCTCCACGCAGTGCACCCGCGAGCGTCTTCGCAAGCGCCGAAAGGGCGAGAGTCTTGAAGGTGATCGCAACGAGTGGTTCGTCCAGACCCGCCTCGGGTGACATGTCGAGAGGTCGGTTTCCGAGGTAGGTGTAGGGGTTGGTGTTGAGAACGACGGTGAAGTATCCATCGTCGACGATTCGCGCCGGCTTGCCGCCGGTTTCGCACGTTCGAACTCGAAAGTGCGGCTTTCGACGGTCGTACTGGGTCAACCACGTTGTGACAGCCGAATAAATGAACAAAGGGTGACCTGCCCACCGCTTCAACGAAGCCCTGTTCTCCACCGCCCGCACGACGGCGGCGTCGAAGCCGACACCGATGTGGAAGCAGAAGAATCTCCCGTTGACCCGGCCGAGTCCGATCGGACGAAGTGCGAGACCGGGTTCCTTCAGGCTCTCCACGAGCATGTCTGCGGCTGCAACTGGATCGTTCGGGAGACCGATCGTTCGAGCAAAGACGTTGGTGCTTCCGCCTGGCAGGACTCCGAGGGCCGTGGAACTGCCAGCGACACCGGTGGCGACCTCGTTGAGCGTGCCGTCTCCACCGAACGCAATGACCAAGTCGAGCTCTCGACGGGCGGCGTCTTCGGCGAATCGTGTGGCATGACCCCGGCGATTGGTCTCGACGACTTCGACATCGTGGTAACGCGCCAGGGTGCGATGGACGATGACAGTGTTGCGGGCAGTCACCGAGGAGGCGAACGAATTGACCACGAGCAGGATTCGCACCGGGTGGACGGTACCAGTCGGATCGAACCGACGTCTCGGATCGGATATCAGGTTCACCTCTTTCGAGTGAAGTCCGGGATGGGTCGGGCGTCACTCCTGCTCGTGACGCACGGGTTGTGTGAATTCGCTCACGAACCGCAAGAATGCGCCTATGAACGTGATCGTCTGTGTGAAGCAGATTCCCGACCCAGCCAACCCCGGTTCCCTCATTGCGTCGTCGAACACTCTCGACCGCAGTGGAAAGTTGATCCTCGACGAATCCGACAGCTACGGAGTCGAAATGGCTCTGCAATTGGTCGACGCCGCCGGCGGGGGTGAGGTGAGCCTCATCTCGATGGCTCCGAACAACGAGACGGCGGGACTGCGAACCGCACTCGCGATGGGCGCAGCCAAGGCGATTCTCGTTTCCGATCCGGCCCTGCAGGGATCAGACGCGTTGACGACGGCCAAAGTTCTCGCTGCTGCAGTTCAGCGCCTCGGTGGCGCAGATCTCATCATTGCGGCGACCGAGTCGAGCGACGGCTACACGGGAACGGTTCCCGAGCAGATGGCCGAAGTTCTCGGCTTGCCTTCGGTGACGTTCGCGAAGAAGGTCGCAGTCGACGGCAACAGCCTCAAAGTGGATCGCCAGACGGAGGCAGGTTATGACGAGGTCACCTGCCCGCTGCCTGCTCTCATTTCGGTCACAGCGGGTGTTGTCGAGCCTCGTTACCCGAGTTTCAAGGGAATCATGGCCGCCAAGTCGAAGCCGCTCGAGGAGATCACCGCATCCGACCTCGGTGTGTCACCCGTTGGCTGGGCTGGCGCTGGTCAGCAGATCACGAACGTCGGCCAGGCCGAGGCCCGCGCTGCCGGAGAAGTCATCGAGGACGATGGCGAAGCATTCACCAAGATCGTGTCCTTCCTCGAAGGACTCAAGGTCATCTGACGAACGACATCGACGAAAGAACGGACAGAACAATGGCACTCAACAACATCTGGGTCTTCGCACAGACAGCGAACGGAAACCTCACCTCGGCATCGCTCGAGTTGATCACCAAGGCGAAAAGCCTCGGTGGAACCGTAAGCGCATGGGTCGCAGGCGACGGAACGTCGGTGGCGGCATCAGCGGGAGATCACGGAGCCTCGAAGATCTTCGCTGTCGATTACGGCTCACAGCTCGCCGGAGTCGCTGTTGCCGGAGCGATGAAAACGATCATCGACGGAGGCGAGTCGCCTGATCTGATCATGTTCCCTCAGTCGTATGAGGGTCGCGATGTGATGTCACGTCTGTCGGTGAAACTCGACCGAACGGTGTTGACCAACAACATCGACATTGCCGCTGCAGGTGATTCGATCGCGGTGACGACGCCCATCTTCGGTGGCAACACACTCGTGACCACAACGTTCACCAGCGGTGCTCCGTATCTCGCATCGTTCCGTCCCAAGTCTTTCAATCCCGAGACATCGAGTGGTTCGGCCGCAGCAGTTCAGGCTGTTGCGGTTCCCGACCTCGGAAAGACCGGGGGAGCCCAAGTCACTGCAGTCCATGTCGAAGAGACGACGGGCCCCAAACTCGACGAGGCGAACATCGTGGTCTCGGGAGGTCGCGGTCTCGGTGAGAGCGACAAGTTCCAGATGGTCGAATCGCTTGCCAAGCTGTTGAAGGGTGCTCCGGGCGCATCGCGAGCCATCGTCGATGCTGGTTGGGTTCCCTACAGCTATCAGGTCGGACAGACCGGCAAGGTCGTCAAGCCGAGCGTCTACATCGCTGCGGGAATCTCTGGCGCAACTCAGCACATGGTGGGTATGAAAGGTTCGAAGAACATCATTGCCATCAACAAGGACAAGGAAGCTCCGATCTTCGGCATTGCGGATCTCGGCATCGTCGGAGACGTGCACAAGGTTCTCCCGAAGTTGATCGAAGCCCTTCAGGGACGCTGATCGATCGGACCCACGACGGTTCGCTACATCGGATCGTCGTGGGCCAACAGCGCAATCGTCAGCCCCTCGTCGCGGTCGACTGCAACGAGACTCAACTCGTACGAGTGTCGTTGCTCGAGGTCGATCCGGTACCAGTCGACTTGATCCACTCGCTGACCGAGTTCGCGGGGTAGTTCGTCGGTCGAGCGCAGGTCGTCCCAATCCGAACTCCAACCTGCAAGCGCTGCAACGATCCACCAGGTGTTGAATCGTCCTGCGGCGGCGCCACGGCGTCGTCCATGGGACCCTGCCGATGCTCCGCACCAAGCGAGCCACTGAAGTGCTTGGTGCGGCGTCAGTGCTGCGACACGGACCGACGTTCGACCGAGAGCAGCAACGAGTGTCTCGAGATCTCCTTCGACGACGATGCATCTCGCTCGACCACTCGACGCAGCAGTCCAAGGTTCCACGAGACTCCGAAGGGCG
>JBIIKC010000309.1:0-2576 GCA_044233375.1 Ilumatobacteraceae bacterium | reverse complement strand
ACAATGGTGGTTGCTCTCGTCGATGCCGATGCCCCGACAACCCTGATCGAACGCATCTCATCCGATGTGCCGATCTTTGCGGCTGCACGTGAGGCACGGAGGATCCTCACCGGACTCGGGGTCGCACTCGACATCATGGCAATCTTCGAACGTCCTGAACTTGCGAGCTTCGAGGACTGCACCGCCACAGCGAAGCGAGCAATCGTCGTCGAGGACGTGGACAATCCAACCAACATCGGTGCGATTGTTCGCAGTGCAACCGCATTCGGTGTCGACGCGCTGATTCTCGACAGGAACAGTTCCGATCCACTCGCGCGTCGTGCCCTCAGAGTGTCCATGGGTACTGCTCTGAAGCTGCCGACATGCCGAGTCGACGATGTCATCGAAACCCTCGGGGAATTGCGAGAGTCGGGATTCGTCATCTGTGCGCTGACTCCATCGGAAACTGCAGTCGATATCCGTTCGGTGGAGACCTCCATCAGGTCAGGTGACAAAGTGGCGATCCTGATGGGATCGGAACGAACCGGATTGTCCACCGAAGCTCTGTCCCTCGCCACCCATCACATCCGAATCCCAATGGCTGACGGGGTGGACTCACTGAACGTGGCTTCTGCCGCTGCCGTTGCCACTTACGCACTTCTCGTGCGCTGAATCGCACCATTCGCCCGCCGAGACGTGGTCGATTCCCTCTCGTCATCCGGCAGACTGATCCGGTGTCTGCTACTGGTGTGTTGCTGATTTCGTGTCCCGATCAAAGAGGGGTGGTCGCCGCAGTTGCCGGCTTCATCTCCTCTCACGGCGGCAATATCGTCCATGCAGAGCAGCACACCGATGATGTCGAGAAGGTGTTCTTCCAGCGTGTCGAATTCGAACTCGACGGAATGACCATCAGTCGGGACGAAATTCTGTCTGCATTTTCACCAGTTGCCGAGTCGTTCTCGATGTCTGCGCAATTGTGCTTCACGGATGTGATGCCAAGAGTCGCAATTCTTGCGAGCAAGCAACCTCACTGCCTGTTCGATCTTCTCAGTCGCTGGCGCTCTGGGGAGCTTCCCGCTGACATCGTGACCGTCATCGACAACCATCCGGATCATGCCGATCTCGTCGAGCACATGGGCGTCCCCTACTGCCACTTGCCGGTCAATCCTGAGTCGAAGAGTGAGCAGGAGCATCAGATCCTGGCCGAGCTCGACAAAAGACAAGTCGACCTCGTCATTCTTGCTCGCTACATGCAGATCCTGTCTCCCCTCCTGGTCGATGCCTATAGATCTCGCATCATCAACATCCACCACTCCTTCTTACCCGCCTTCATCGGAGCCAATCCCTATCGGCAGGCACACGACCGCGGCGTGAAGATCATCGGTGCAACTGCTCACTACGTCACCGAAGAACTCGACGAAGGACCGATTCTCGATCAAGAAGTCGCACGGGTCAGCCACCGAGACTCCGTAGCCGACCTGACTCGCAAGGGTCGAGATCTGGAGACGATCGTTCTCGCTCGAGCGGTACGCGCGCATCTGGAGCATCGCGTGCTCGTCTACGGTCGCAAGACCGTCGTTTTCGGCTGAGTCTCAACGCTCGGCAGGCTTCGATGTGCTGATCGGCAGTCCCGTGTCGTTGCGCAGGTGTTCCGCTGCCGACGTGAAGTACGCCAACAACTCACTGCGGATACCCTCATCGTCCGTCACTTGCTCGACTGCTGCAACCATGTGCAACAGCCAATGGTCCCGCTCCTTCGGCCCGATCAGGTACGGCATGTGACGAAGGCGCAACTTCGGATGGCCGCGAACGTCCATGTAGGTCATCGGCCCACCCCAGTATTGGATCAAGAAGAGGCGGAGACGTTCCTTCGCTCCCTCGAGATCGCTGTGATCCGGATAGAGCGGCCAGAGAACGGAATCGGTCACAACTCCCGTATAGAACTCGTCGACGAGACGTGTGAAAAAGCCGTCCCCTCCAACGCGCTCGTAGAGAGACATGTCATCTGCCACCAAGAGACTCCATCACGAAAACTCCGTCATGAGAATTGTGGCTCATCCCAGTCGGGGAAGACGTCGGGTAGTCCCTCACTGACCTTTCCCGGGAACTGCGGTGCTCGCTTTTCGAGGAAGGACATCACGCCCTCGCGAGCATCAGCACTGGCTCCACGTGAGTTGATCGCCCGTGAATCCACCCGGTGTGCTTCCATTGGATGACTGGCGCCGAGCATGCGCCACAGCATCTTGCGTGTCAATGCAACTGAAACCGGTGCCGCGTTGTCGGCAATCTCCCGGGCAATCCCCTGTGCAACTCCGAGGAGTTCATCCGGGGCGTGGACGCTGCGCACCAGACCAGCAGCCTTGGCCTCGGTCGAATCGATCATCCGTCCCGTGTAACACCACTCCGCGGCCTGAGAGATCCCGACGATGCGCGGCAAGAACCAGCTGCTTGCAGCCTCAGGCACGATCCCACGCCGGGCAAAGACGAAACCGAAGCGAGCAGAATCGCTGGCAATTCGGATGTCCATGGGAAGGGTCATCGTCACACCCACGCCGACCGCTGCACCATTGATGGCACCGATCACCGGCTTGGTCGAC
>JBIIKC010000308.1:0-2578 GCA_044233375.1 Ilumatobacteraceae bacterium | reverse complement strand
ACGCTCGCACGAGATTCAGCGTTGCTGCGGACTGGTGGTACGCCTGTACGAGACGATCGGGAGCAGGGATGCGCGCTTCTGCAAGAGGAGCAGGGTCGTTGACCATGTGGCCGCGGAACGAAGGAAGTTCGAGATCCCCGATCTTTTCGGTGTCGCTGCTGCGAGGCTTCGCGAATTGGCCCGCCATTCGGCCAACTTTCACCGTCGGAACCCCGAGGCTGTAGGTCAAGACCACGGCCATCTGCAAAATGACACGCAATTTTTCGCGGATGTTGTTCGCAGAGAACTCGTCGAAACTTTCGGCGCAGTCGCCGGCTTGCAACAGGAATGCGTTTCCCGAGCAGACTTGGGCGAGGTCGTTCTGCAGTGAGCGAGCCTCGCCTGCGAACACGAGCGGGGGATACGACGCGATCTGCTTCAGAGCTTGATCGAGAGATCCGTCATCGGGCCATCTCGGCTGTTGGACGGCAGGGAACGAGTGCCATGACGATGGGGTCCATGTTGCAGCCATGCCAGAAAGCCTAACGACCTGACGGCTGGAGCCGTCAGGTCGTTTTCACGCCATTGTTCGGGGAAACAATGCAGAGATTGTGAGCTTTCGCTCAGGCGACGAAGATGTCTTCGGCTTCTTCTTTGAGACCAGCGACAGCACGGGACACGAGGCGACGTGCAGCTTCGGCGGTGACGCCCAACTTCTCGCCGACTTCACGGAAGCTCTTGCGCTCGCCGTCGATGAGACCGAAACGAGCCTCGACTGCGTAGCGAGCCCTCGGGTCGAGGGTTTCGAGCAACTGGTTGAGTTGGTCGGTCTCGCCCTGGGCAATGATGTGGTCCTCGGGGGTGGGATCGCCATTGGCCATCAGGTCACCGAGTGTGGCATCGCCGTCATCACCGATGGTCTTGTCGAGCGAGACCGGCGTCGTCAGGCGATGGAGTTCGGCATTGGACATGTCGAGGGTCTCACCGTCGCCACTGGCCTGACGCAGAGCCGCACGCAGGCTGGCCGAGCGGTCACCGGGAATGCGGATGAGGCTGGCCTTCTGATCGAGAGCACGGCCGATCGCCTGGCGAATCCAGAACGTGGCGTACGTCGAGAACTTGAAACCGCGACGCCAGTCGAACTTGTCGACAGCGTGCTCGAGACCGAGGTTGCCCTCCTGGATCAAGTCGAGGAGATCCATGCCCTGGGGCAAGGGATAGCGACGTGCGATCGAGACCACGAGTCGCAGGTTTGCTCGGATGAAGCGATCCTTCGCCTTCGCGGCTTCACGTACCTCTCGCTTGAGCACCACGGAGCGCTCGCCAGCAGCGATGCGGGCGGCAGCTTCACGGCCCTTCTCGATGGCGCGTGACAGGACGCGCTCATCCTCGGCGGTGAGGAGGGGAACCTTGCCGATGTCGTTCAGGTAGATGCCGATGGAGTCGTTCATGATGATGGTCTCAACTGTTCTGGTTCTGATTCGATTCCCACTCGAGGTGTGTCTCCCGCCACATCAACCGCCATCGGTGGTAGTGGTGGAGTCTTCCCAAGAGGAATCGAGCGAATGAATTGTGGGTCGTACTGGGCTTTGCGGGCCTGGGGGGTCCCGACAAGGGACCTTGAGGTTAGCAAATTGTTTCTCTCGTGTCGTATCGAATGGGTGTGTTTGGAAAAGTTTCTTGATAGAAGCGCCCGCCCGGCCATCGGCAGCCCGGATGACCGGTCAGACGCACGTTCATCGGCACGCAACCACTCGGACTTGAGCATTTCCAGACGAACCTCTGTCCGAGGCCCGAGGAGTGCTGGCTGCAGCCCATCCCGACTGAGACCAGGCGGACGGGGCTTGCCCGTAGACTTTGGCGGTGATGGCAGGTGTAGCGACGTCCCGTATGGGCAGACATGAGCGCATCGGCATCTTCGGAGGCACGTTCGACCCTCCTCACGTCGGGCATCTGGTGACAGCAGTCAACGTTCGGCATGCACTCGATCTCGACCGGGTCATCTTGATGGTCGCCAATGTCCCATGGCAGAAAGAGGGCACTCGTGCCATTACGCCAGCCGAAGACCGTCTTGCGATGGTCGAGGCCGCAGTTGCCGGTGTCGAAGGCCTCGAGGCGGGACGCTGGGAGATCGACCACGGTGGCCCGAGTTTTACGGCGACGACGTTGGCCGGTTTGGCGCGAATCCACCCTGATGCCGACTTCTTCACGATTGTCGGTGACGACGCAGCCGCCGGACTGACAACGTGGGAGCGACTCGATGATGTGCTCTCGCTCAGTGAGATCGTGGTGGTTGACAGACCAGGAGTTCATGCTCCCGTTCCCGACGGCATCCCGTGTCACCATGTCGAGGTGCCACATCTCGATATATCGAGCACTGATCTGCGTCGGCGTATCGTCGATGGTCGCCCGCTCGACTTCCTTGTCACTTCTCCAGTTCTGACGGTGATCAATGAGAGAGTTCTGTATTCGGAGACTGTCGGGAGCCACCGATGAATTCGATGAACATGCGTCCGATGAATGCCCTCGCTGAGCGACGGCGTCGCGTGACGTGGACTGCGTTCATCGTTGGCGTTGCCTCTTTCTTGGCGATTCCGGT
>JBIIKC010000307.1:0-2580 GCA_044233375.1 Ilumatobacteraceae bacterium | reverse complement strand
GTCGAATGCTCCTCGGTTGACGAAGCATGACATTCGATGGGCCGCAGTCAGCGGAACCGGGATGCATGCGGTCTATCTCGGTGGTGTGTTCGTCGCCTCCGACCTCGGACTGCCGTCAGGTTTGTCGGCCTTGATTGCAGGCCTACATCCAGTCGTGACATCGGTTCTCGCAGTGGTGCTGCTCGGTGAACTTCTGCATCGACGCCAATGGCTCGGCGTGTCCCTCGGAATTGTTGGAGTCATCGTCGTCGTGATCGAGAGAATGGGCTCGACCGACGCAGTCGTCACGACGTCTGCACTGGCGGCAATGGCCGTTTCGGTCATGGGAATGTCTGCTGGCACTCTTGTTCAAAGAGCTCGTGGGACGGCCATGCCATTGCTCCGGGGGACTGCGATGCAATATGCAGCATCTGCACTCGTTCTCGGTTTCGGAGCGTTCGCTGTCGAGGGATTCGAAGTCGAATTCACGACACGGATGATTCTCTCGCTCATCTGGTCGATTCTCGTTCTCTCTCTGGCGGCGATTCTGATCATGCTCTGGCTTCTGCAACGTCGCGCAGCAGTCAAAGTCAGCAGCTTGTTCTTTCTCACTCCAGCATTGAGCACGATCGAAGGTTCGATCCTGTTCGGAGAACGGCTCGGAATCCTCGCAGTTCTCGGTCTCGGAATTGCCTTGATCGGCGTTGCACTGGCGACCCGGACTACGACCCGCGGAGTCCTCCCTGCCGCTGGAAGTTAGCCCTCGTACCGGGCATCGGCGAGATCGAGGACCTCGTCGAGGATGGCGATTCCTTGGCGCACTTCTTCATCGCTCGTGGTCAGGGGTGGGACGACATGAATGCGATTGAAGTGCGTGAACGGCCACAGGTTGCGTGCCTTGCATGCCCCGACGAGTTCGAGCATCGGGGCATTCGCATCACCAGCCGGATTGAACGGAACCAGTGGCTCGCGTGTTTCGCGGTTCTTGACAAGCTCGATTGCCCAGAAGACGCCAACGCCGCGTACGTCACCGACGCTCGGGTGCTTGTCCTTCAACTTCTCGAGCTCGGGTCCGATCACATCTCGTCCGAGATGCCGGGCATGATCGATGATTCCCTCTTCCTCGAAGATGTTGATACTTGCCACGGCTGAAGCGCAAGCGAGCGGGTGTCCGCTGTAGGTGAGACCCCCAGGGAATTGACGAGTCTTGAAAGTCTCTGCGATCCGCCGGCTGATGATCACGCCGCCGAGAGGGATGTATCCGGAGTTGACGCCCTTTGCGAAGCAGATGAGATCGGGAGCAACACGCCAGTTGTCGATCGCAAACCACTCGCCACATCGTCCGAAACCGGACATGACTTCGTCTGCGATGAGCACGATGCCGAATTCGTCGCACAGGGCACGAACACCCTCGAGATAACCCGGTGGCGGAACCAGAATGCCATTGGTACCGACCACTGATTCGAGAAGGATTGCTGCGATGGTCTGGGCGCCTTCCACCATGAAGACATCGCGCAGATGCTGAAGTGCGCGAACGGACTCCTCTTCCACGGACGAGCTATGGAAGGCAGATCGGTACGGGTACGGGCCCCAGAACTTCACAATTCCCGGTAGACCGGGCTCACTCGGCCAGCGGCGCGGATCACCGGTGAGCTGGATTGCTCCTCCGGTCGCGCCGTGGTAGCTGCGGTACATCGTGAGGATCTTGTGGCGTCCGGTGTGCAGACGAGCCATACGGATTGCGTTTTCAGTTGCCTCAGCACCGCCATTGGTGAAAAAGACCATGTCGAGATCACCGGGCGCACGTTCTGCGATCAGGCGGGCAGCTTCGCTTCGTGCATCGTTGGCGTGGAACGGAGCGATCGTGCACAGACGCGCTGCCTGTTCCTGAATTGCGGCGACGAGTTTGGGGTGTTGATGTCCGATGTTGACGTTCACCAACTGACTCGAGAAATCGAGGTACCGCTTTCCGTCCTCGTCCCAGAACCAACTCCCTTCTGCGCCGGCAACGACGACCGGATTGATCATTCCTTGCGCAGACCAGGAGTGAAAGACATGGGAACGGTCATTGGCAAGGGCATCTGAAGGACGAGTCTCGAGAGCAGTCATGGAAACAGACTATTCCTTGGCACGAGGGGTCGTCCGCTCGCGGGGCGATCGGAGAGAGTCTCGAGATCGACTCTTGGTACTCCACTCGTACTCCAATGGAGAGCGCAGTGCCGATCGACGACTACCGTCGAGCGCATGGGTGAAATGATTTCGTTCGCGTCGAATGGGGGAATGTGCGAGGGATACCTGGCCGATGGAGGAGGACCGGGAGTCATCGTCATTCAGGAATGGTGGGGTCTGGTGCCCCACATTCGAGACGTGGCGGATCGCTTCGCAGCGGAGGGGTTCACAGCCCTTGCGCCGGACCTGTATCACGGACAGGCTTCGACCGAACCCGATGAAGCCGGCAAGTTGATGATGGGTCTCAACCTTGCTGAGGCGGCAAAGGACATGTCGGGAGCGGTGGACCTGCTCCAAGCCCGAACCGGAAAGAACGACATTGGCGTGGTCGGATTCTGCATGGGTGGGGGACTTGCGCTCGTTCTGGCATGT
>JBIIKC010000306.1:0-2595 GCA_044233375.1 Ilumatobacteraceae bacterium | reverse complement strand
AAGGGCCCGGGTCACCTCGTGCGTCGAACCTTCACCGAGGGCGGCGGCGTACCGTGCCTCATCGCTGTCGAGCAGGATGCGACGGGTGATGCGAAGAAGGTTGCGCTCTCGTATGCGTCTGCAATCGGTGGCGGACGAGCGGGAATCATCGAGACGACTTTCGCCGAAGAGACCGAGACCGACCTGTTCGGAGAGCAGGTCGTGTTGTGCGGTGGCCTGACGTCACTCGTTCAGGCCGGATTCGAGACACTTGTCGAAGCTGGGTATCAGCCGGAGATGGCGTATTTCGAATGCCTCCACGAGGTGAAGTTGATTGTCGATCTCATGTACGAGGAGGGCATCGCCGGGATGCGCTACAGCATCAGCGATACAGCTGAATACGGTGACGTCACCCGAGGACCGAGGGTCATCACGCCGACGACCAAGAAGACCATGCAGAAGATTCTGAAGGAGATCCAGTCCGGCAAGTTCGCGAAGGAATGGATTGCCGAGAGCGAAAGTGGTCGAGGAAAGTTCAACGAGTTGCGCAATGCCGGTGCTTCACATCAGATCGAGGAAGTGGGTAAGCGTCTTCGCTCGATGATGCCATGGATCTCGGCAGGAAAGCAGAAGGTCTCCGAAGCTTCAGGTGGTTGATGACGTGCGACACCTGGGTGGCGGCTCGGGTGTCGCACGCCAACCGCGCATCAGCCGACTTCCCGACTGACCAGCCCCGATTCTGAAATCCGACTTGTTTGGTCGGGTTTTAGTTGTTATCGTGTCGTCGTTCCGTGGGTCGGAACCGAGACGAGCGAAAGGTGGTCGACATGTCGGGGCAGGAGTGGGGTTTCGAAACCAGGCAGATCCATATCGGCGGTGAGCCCGATCCGACGACCGGTGCGCGCGCAGTGCCGATCTACCAGACGACGAGTTACGAGTTTCGCAACGCTGAACACGCAGCAAACCTGTTCGCCCTCGCCGAAGTCGGGAACATCTACACCCGCATCATGAACCCGACGCAGCTGGCTCTCGAGTCGCGCGTCAATTCTCTCGAGGGTGGGGTCACGACGGCGATTGGATTGCCGGGAACGCTCGCAGTGAGTTCGGGTCAAGCCGCCGAGACGCTCGCAATCCTGACATTGGCCGAGGCGGGGGATCACATCGTCGCTTCACCCTCCCTGTACGGCGGAACGTACAACCTCTTCCACTACACGCTCCCGAAAATGGGCATCGAGGTGACTTTCGTCGACGATCCACACGATCTCGCTCAGTGGAAGTCTGCAGTTCGTCCGAACACAAAAGCGTTCTACGGTGAAGTCCTCGCCAATCCGCGCAATGACATCTTCGACATCGAAGGAGTGTCGAAGGTTGCGCACGAGTCCGGTCTTCCTCTCATCGTCGACAACACAGTCCCGAGCCCGTATGGAATTCGACCGCTCGAGTGGGGAGCCGACATCGTCGTTCATTCACTCACGAAGTTCGCCGGTGGACATGGCACGTCGGTTGCCGGCTCCATCACTGATGGCGGCAAGTTCGACTTCTCGGCTTCTGGACGTTTTCCGAATTTCACCGAACCTGATCCGAGCTACCACGGACTTGCCTATTGGCCAGCACTCGGCGCTGGCTCATACATCTTGAAGGCGCGAGTGCAGTTGTTGCGCGACTTGGGAATGGCGATATCTCCGTTCAATGCATTCATGATCCTTCAGGGACTCGAGACGCTGTCGCTGCGAATGGAGCGTCACTGGAGCAATGCCCAAGCGGTTGCTGATTATCTCGCTGCTCACTCTCAGGTTGCCAGTGTGAACTTTGCGGGACTCACGTCGAGTCCTTGGCACGATCGAGCAAAGAAGTACTTCGGAGGTCGCGGATACGGATCTGTTCTCGCTTTCGACATCAAGGGCGGCCGCGAGGCCGGAGAAAAGTTCGTTGCGGGGCTGAATCTTCACAGCCATGTCGCCAACATCGGCGACGTTCGCAGTCTGGTGATCCAGCCTTCGACCACAACTCACAGTCAGCTGACCGCAGAGGAGCAACTCGCATCGGGCGTGTCGCCGAGTCTGATCCGCCTGAGTGTCGGTCTCGAATCGATCACTGACATCATCGCCGATCTCGAAGCAGGTTTTGCCGCCGCGAAGTGATCTCAGGGCAATCGACCCGACTTGGTGAGTTTCACGAGTCGGGTCGGTTCTCGTCCAAGTACCTCTGAAACTCCGCAGCCAGATCTTCGCCCGACGGAATGTTCGCTTCGGCTCGTCGATCGAATTCCAATTCCAACATGCGCACGTAATCGAGGGCGCGATCGTCTTCCGAAACTGCGTCGTCGTGCAGCGATTTCCAGCGTTCGATGTCCTCGTTCAGAAGTGCATGGCGAGTGGGAATTCCGAGAACGTGTTCGAGATGGCGGAGAAGGGCCGCAGAGGATTGGGGATGCTGGGCATTTCCCAAGTAGTGCGGAACACCGACTCTCAGCGAGATCGCCGGCAGGCTGCTCTTTTCGAATTCAGCTTGGATCACTCCGACGACTCCCGTGATTCCCTGATAGCTGGGGCGCGACAGTCCAAGTGTTCGTGCCAACGCCGGATCGACAGTGCTGCCGACGACTGTTGGGATGCG
>JBIIKC010000305.1:0-2601 GCA_044233375.1 Ilumatobacteraceae bacterium | reverse complement strand
GGCCGCCCGTCAATGCGAGGAATTGCTGGATCGCACTCGCGACAGCCTCGGTCGACTCTTTCGGGGCGACCCGAATGGTTTCAGTTTCGGACCGAACACCACGACCAACAACATGGCATTTGCCAGTGCTGTCAGCGAGACTTTGAAGCCCGGTGATCGAATCGTCGGCACACGCCTCGACCATGATTCGAACGTGATGCCGTGGAGACGCGCATGTCTTCGCTCCGGTGCCGAACACCTTCTCGCCGATTTCGACCCCGCAACGGGAGTACTCGACCTCGACAGTGTCATCTCCCTGATCGATGAACGAACCCGATGGGTGACTGTACCGATGGCATCGAACTTGCTCGGTACGATGCCCAGCCTCGAGCCGATCATCGCGGCCGCTCACCATGTCGGAGCACGCGTCTACGTCGATGCAGTCGCTGCTGCACCTCATCATCCCATCGATATCACTGCATTGGATTGCGATGTCATGGTCACATCCCCCTACAAATGGTACGGACCCCATGCGGGCGTATTGTGGTGCCGACCCGAGATCATGGATGAACTCGAGATCTGGAGGGTTCGCCCGGCAGCAAACTCCGGACCGCGAAAGTTCGAGACCGGCATGCCCAATTTCGAGGCCATCGCAGGTGTCGAGGCAGCAGCACGGTTTCTGCTCGAAGAAGGAATGGACAACCTTGCTCGCTTCGAATCCGAGGTCTTCGATCGACTCTGGCGCGGTCTCGGTCACATCCGCGGCGTGACGCGCATCGGTCCGACCGATGGACAGTTGCGGTCACCGACTGCTGCCTTCACAATCGAAGGGGTCCACCCCGCCCACGCAAGTCAGAGCCTGGCGAGTGAGCGAATCGCTCTTTGGGACGGTCATGCCTATGCGGTCGAAGTCGTCGACCACCTGGGACTCCTCGACAGTGGCGGAGTCATTCGCGCTGGTGTCGTGCGCTACATCACCAGTGACGATGTCGACAGACTTCTCCTTGCAGTCGAGAAGCTCGCATCCCGGCCGCCGCACTGAAGAACCGATGACATCCATCCCAAAACTTCTCGACCGATCATTTCTCGAGTTGGGGATCCTTCGACCCCAGCAGCATCAGTCGTGTTCTTTCGCCTTGGCAAATTCGAGGCGAGTTGCGAAAACGGCCGCCTCCGTTCGTCGCTCCATGTCCAATTTCGACAGCATGTTGCTCACGTAGTTCTTCACCGTTTTCTCGGCAAGATGCAGTCGCTGCCCGATCTGCCGATTCGTACAACCTTCGGCAATGAGATCGAGAATCTTTCGCTCCTGCTCGGTCAAGCGCGCCAGACGCTCGTCCTCGGGTGTCGGTTCTCGAAGCCGTCGCAAGACGCGCCCTGTGACAGCTGGATCGAGGAGCGATTCTCCAGCAGCGACGCGTTTGACTGCCTGAACCAGTTCATTCCCTCTGATCTGTTTGAGGACGTACCCCGATGCACCAGCCATGATCGCCTCGAAGAGCGCCTCGTCGTCGGAGTACGACGTCAACATCAAGCACAGCACGTCCGGGAACTCGCTTCGCACTTCGCGACACACCTCGACGCCATTCCCGTCCGGCAATCGCACATCGAGAATCGCAACCTGGGGATTCGAGGCCTTGATGCGCGCAAGCGCCTCCGCAGCCGAACCAGCCTCGCCGACAACACGGATGTCACCCGTCGATTCGAGAAGCGAGCGGACTCCTTGGCGCACGACCTCGTGGTCGTCGAGAAGAAAGACGGAAATCGACCCGGACATGTCAGGGAGTCTGCCGTCTCGCGAGCCTCGGTTGCAGGGACCAAGGTCACTTTCCGAGCCGAACACATCTGCTCACCGACCACGTCTGCACCTAGGGTGATCCCATGCCACCGAACAATGGCGCGGGCGGGGCTTCGACGGCCTCCACCGCCTCGGACTCGCTGTCTCACACCCTGAGCGACGACGTCCTGAGACAAGTCCTCTCCCAAGGGCCCGACGGACTCCTCCTGTGTGAAGAGAACGGCACCATCGTTTTCGTCAACGATGCCCTGAGTCGCTTGACCGGATACGAACCGGAGCAACTGATCGGCCAGTCCGTCGACATCCTTGTTCCGAACCAAGCTCGTTCCAGACATGCTCAACTGCGAGCCAAGTACGGCGAGGATCCCAAACCTCGCCCGATGGGACGGGGTTTGACTCTGACGGCAATGAGGGCCGACGGTGGTGAGTTCTCCGTCGAAATCAGCCTGTCCCCAGTGGACAGTCCCAGCCGTCAACTGACCATTGCCTCGATTCGAGACATTTCCGAACGCCTGGAGGAAGCTGAACGACTTCGAAGCACCCAGGAGATGTTGACACTCTCGAGTGAACGCGAGCGCATTGCTCGAGATCTCCATGACACTGTGCTCCAACGGCTCTTCGGACTCGGACTCGAGTTACAGGCCATTGCAATGAAGGAACCGGGCGAGTCGGGACTCCGCTTGGAGACCGCCGTCGACGAGATCGACACCATCATCAAGGAGATTCGGACCAGCGTGTTCACGCTCGGCGCAGCGCGCCGCGAGGGCTCACTCGGTCAGGAATTGGGTGACATCATTGCGCAATCCGCACGTGTTCTCGGGTTC
>JBIIKC010000303.1:0-2608 GCA_044233375.1 Ilumatobacteraceae bacterium | reverse complement strand
GTTCTTCGAATGAGCGAGGCAGAAGTTGCCGCTCTGGGGAGTGTTCCATCGGATCCAGAAGAGGATCAGACGATGATCATCAACATGGGTCCTCAGCATCCGAGTACTCACGGTGTTCTTCGACTCATGCTCGAACTTCAGGGTGAGACGGTTCTTCGCTGCAAGCCTGTGATCGGCTATCTCCACACCGGAATGGAAAAGACCGGTGAGGCACTCACGTTCTTGCAGGGTGGAACGAACGTGACGCGCATGGACTATCTCAGTCCGTTGAACAACGAACTGGTCTTCTCGATGGCGGTTGAGAAATTGCTCGGTATCGATGGTGACATCCCCGAGCGCGCCGTCTGGATGCGGATGCTGCTCTCGGAGATGAACCGCATCAGCAGCCACCTTCTCTTCCTTGCCACGAATGGCATGGACCTCGGTGCTGTGTCGATGATGCTCTACGGCTGGCGTGAGCGCGAAGAAGTTCTTCGCTTCTTCCAGAAGGTCACGGGTCTGCGAATGAACCACAACTTCATCCGTCCCGGAGGACTCGCAGCCGACCTTCCCGCCGGATGGCGCGATGACGTATTGGCGATCTTGGACATGCTGCCGGGCCGTCTCGAGGAGTACGACATCTTGATGACGGAGCAGCCCATCTGGCGCGAACGTCTGCAAGGTGTCGGTGTGATCACGGCCGACGAGGCGCTTGCGCTCGGAACCAGCGGGCCGATCCTGCGCTCGACGGGAGTGGCCTGGGACCTGCGTCGGGATCAGCCCTATCTACGCTACGAAGACGTCGAATTCGATGTCATCGTCGGAACGTACGGCGACGCATTCGATCGGTACGCGATTCGCCTCAATGAAATCCGGGAGTCGATGCGCATCGTGCGTCAGATCCTCGATCGCATGCCACGGGGCGACTATCGCATCCAGAACAAGAAGGTCACTCCGCCACCGCGTGCTCGCATCGACGAGTCGATGGAAGCTCTGATCCACCATTTCAAGATTTTCACCGAGGGTTTCAGAGTTCCCGAGGGTGAGGTCTACGTGTCGATCGAGAGTCCTCGGGGTGAGATCGGTTGTTACATCGTGTCCGACGGTGGACCCAAGCCTGTGCGCATGCACGTTCGGGCTCCCAGTTTCGTGAACGTCCAGGCGCTGCCGCACATGATGCGCGGTGGACTCGTCGCTGATGCAGTTGCCGTGATCTCGTCGATCGATCCGGTCCTCGGGGAGGTGGATCGCTGATGGCTCGTCTCAACGAGGCAAACAGTCGGCTGGCGAAAGAGATCATCGGCCGTTATCCGCGCGCTCGCTCGGCGACGATTCCTTTGCTGCACTTGGCGCAGGAACAAGACGGCTACCTCACCAATGAGGCGATGCAGCACATCGGCGAATTGGTGGGTGCAACTTCGGCCGAGGTCTACGGAACCGCAACGTTCTACGAGATGTTCAAATTCGAACCAGTCGGTCGGTACCTGATCAACATTTGCGGCACGATGTCCTGTGCGTTGATGGGAGCAGAAGAACTGATCCATCACGCCGAAGCAACACTCGATGTCCATCTCGGTGGAACGACTGGTGACGGGATGTTCACTCTCGAGCGCGCCGAGTGTCAAGCCGCATGTACGGAGGCGCCCTGTCTTCAGGTCAACTACCGATATCGCTACCGGGTGACACCCCAGCAGTTCGATGATCTCGTCGATCAATTGCGCGCGGGAGAACTTCACGAGGAAATACCTGTTCACGGGACGCTGGCGCGTGTTCGACAGCAGACCCCCGCAGATCGCCTCGTCGGTGCCGTGCCGCCTGAAGCGGTGAAGTCGGAACCGGAATGGATGAACGGAAAGGCGGCGCTGTGACCAGCACCTACCCTCACGCACCCGGATTCGTCGCAGGAGATCGTCCGCGGATCGTGACATCGCGTTTCGAGTATTCCGATTCGCACACCCTCGAGCGATATTTGGCCACAGACGGCTATGCAGGTCTGCGAGCCGCACTCGGGCGCCCGGCGACAGAAGTGCACGAAGAGGTCAAGAGCGCAACGATCCTCGGCCGAGGCGGCGCGGGCTTCCCTGCAGGCACCAAGTGGGGGTTGACGCCACAGGGTGTGTTCCCGAAGTATCTCGTGGTCAACGGTGACGAGAGCGAACCCGGCACCTACAAGGACCGACTGTTGATGGAGCGCGATCCTCACCAGTTGATCGAGGGATGCCTGATCGCGTGTTACGCAGCCGGTCTGTCGCAGTGCTTCTTGTACATTCGCGGCGAAATGGCTGTGGCACAGGAGCGCGTTGCCGTCGCTCTGAACGAGGCATATGCCGCGGGTTACGTCGGCAAGAACGTTCTCGGCTCGTCGTTCTCGGTGGACATCGTTCTGCACTGGGGAGCCGGTGCGTATGTGGTCGGCGAAGAGACGGCTCTCATCGAAAGCCTCGAAGGCAATCGCGGGATGCCACGGTTGAAGCCGCCTTTCTTCCCAGCGGCCATCGGTCTCTATGGTCAGCCGACGATCGTGAACAACGTCGAGACGCTCGCCAACCTGCCGTGGCTGATGCGCAATGGAGCCGAGGCCTACACGTCGATCGGAACCAAGACGTCGCCGGGTACGCGCATGGTGGCA
>JBIIKC010000304.1:0-2608 GCA_044233375.1 Ilumatobacteraceae bacterium | reverse complement strand
TCCTGGCTCACCACTTTGGCGTTCATCCAATGACTCTGTGCATCGAGCGGCATGAACTCGATGAATCGAACTTCGACCCCCTTGTCGCGACCGAACTCTGCGAGGTCGAGGATCTCGTCATCGTTCACCCCTCGCTCGACGACGGCGTTGATCTTGACACTGTCGAAGTCGGCAGCGATCGCCGCATCGATGCCCCGAAGCACGTTGTCGAGTTCGTCTCGACGCGTCATACGTTCGAACTTTTCCCGGACGAGCGAATCGAGGCTGATGTTGACGCGATTGATTCCAGCATTTCGCAGCTCCCGAGCCATCCGGTCGAGGGTTGCTCCGTTCGTGGTGATCGCCAAGTCGATGGGCCGACCCGCGAGAGGTGACGACGAGTTCGCAGGGACCCGAAGCGTTGCCAACTTCGCCACGAGAATTGGGAGGCGTGCGCGCACCGTCGGCTCACCGCCAGTCAGCCGAATTCCATCGACGCCGTACCGGCCCACGAAGATGGATGCCAGGCGCTCGATCTCCTCGAACGAGAGCACCTCGGACTTGTCGAGCCACTCCATGCCCTCTTCAGGCATGCAATAGGTGCAACGGAAATTGCAGCGATCGGTCACCGAAATGCGCAGATCGCGGATCGTCCGCCCGAAAGGATCAACCAGATCCTGAGCGTGTGCATCTCGTCGGTCCGACATGACCTCAGGATAGGAGCAATACGACATCGACGTCTCGACCGGAGTCGATTCCGTCGCCATCGGGAAGGATCGCCAATCCATTTGCCATGGCACTCGCAGCAAGTTGATGGCTTCCCTGAGCTCGAACCGGCACCACATGGACTCGCCCGTCGCCTGCAAAGTGCGCGCGAACTCTCTGATAATGAACCTTGCCGTCAGAGGAACGACGAAGGGGTTCGTCTGCAATCGACCGAACGATCGGTCGGTCCCACTGATCGGGCGCGAATCCTGCCATCTTGCGAAGCGCCGGCCGTGCGAGTAATTCGAAACTCACCATCGAACTCACCGGGTTTCCTGGAAGGCCGAAGACCGGAACTGCCCGTTCACCGGACTTCAACATTCCAAAGGCGAACGGTTTTGCTGGCTTGATCGCGATCTGCATCCACGTCATGTCGGCGACACGACCGAGAACGGCCTTCACCACGTCGTAGTCTCCCATGCTCACGCCGCCGCTCGTCACGATCGCATCACAGTTCGCAGCTGCGGTTCGCAACACTTCCGCGAGAGTGTCCTCGTCATCGCGAACGATTCCAAAATCCACTCCAATGGCTCCGACCTGTTCGACCAGACCAAGCAGCATCGTTCGATTGCTCTCCCGAATCTGGCCCGGTTCCAGTGGTGAGCCGTCGTCGATCAATTCGTCGCCGGTCGACAGGACACCCACACGAGGCCTCGGATGAATGAGTGGGTTCCGGCAGTTGACGGACGCAAGAACACCGGCAACGAGTGGTGTGATCGGCGTTCCAGGTTGGAAGACGAGATCTCCCTCCCGGACATCCTCACCAGCAGCTCGAACGGCAGATCCGGGAGTGACCCCACAACGAACTTCGACTCGTCCGAGACGCTCCGTTCCCACGACCGAGGTGTCTTCGACCATCACGACACTGTCGGCACCTTCAGGGATTGGTGCTCCCGTCATGATTCGCACAGCTCGACCTCGTTCCACAACCAGATCGGAATACGCGCCAGCAGCAACCTCGCCGAGCACTTCGAGCACGACAGGTGATTCCGCTGATGCTCCGCTGGTGTCACTCGCCACGACCGCATATCCATCGACTGCAGAATTCGCAAACGGTGGAACGTCCTCGGGTGCTCGGACTTCAGCAGCCACAACGCATCCCACAGCCTGTTCGAGGCTCGACGTCCGGGGATCGAGAACCCGACAGGAATCGACAACGAAGCGCCGAGCCTG
This sequence comes from Ilumatobacteraceae bacterium, assembly GCA_044233375.1. Classification (GTDB taxonomy): domain Bacteria; phylum Actinomycetota; class Acidimicrobiia; order Acidimicrobiales; family Ilumatobacteraceae; genus Casp-actino8. Next base: position 691 of record JBIIKC010000304.1, on the reverse strand, counting down.
ATCGATCGGGACCAATACCTCGTGAACGGCCATCAGCGACACGGTACCGTCGACCCCGATGACTTCGAACAACGACGATTCGTCGAATGAACCCCTCGACCGGCTCCCACACGAGGGTTTCTCGGCCTCCTGGACCTCGGTGCACTCAGCAGACATCGAAGAGTTGACCATCAACTTCGAGAACGAGGGTTGGACGGTGCAGGGAATCATCTCTGGGATCGATGTTCACTACGTCATTCGATTGTCGGCGTTGTGGAAAGTTCAACAGATGCTTCTGTTTCGTGATCTCGACGATCCGGATCTGTGGTTGGCCAATGATGGAAGTGGTCAATGGGGAGAGGTCAACGGATCACAACGTCGCGAACTCGGGGGGTGTGAAGACGTCGACATCTGCTGCAGTGCATTCACCGGCGTCCTGGCAATCAGACGACTCGACCTCGACATCGGAGGGAAGAAGTCCGTCGACAGTGTCGTTGTCGACCCGGATTCGCTTGCAATCACCCGCTCTCGCATCTCGTACTCCAGAGAGACCACGCGCACCTGGTCAGTGGAACGCGATGATTCTCCCCCTCGGCGCTTCGACGTGGACTCTTTCGGTCTGCCCTTCGACATCCCCGGAATCTTCAAGCGCACGAGTTGATTTGGTCCTCAGCTCGAGTGCGGAATCTCGAGTCCGAACTCTTCACGAATC
>JBIIKC010000302.1:0-2612 GCA_044233375.1 Ilumatobacteraceae bacterium | reverse complement strand
AGAACGCCGAGACCCGGAGCGTAGGAGAAGAGTCCTCCGAAGCTCGAGATCTCGCCGCTGCGAGTCGTGCGGGTCACCGCAAGAACGACAGCGAACATGCCGAGGTTCATCGCTGCATAGACCAGCAAATAGACGACGACTGCGCGCAATGCCGGTCCGGCAGCCTCGCCGGTTCCGGCGACTGCGAGCGGCATGAGGATGAATCCACCCTGGCTGATCGACGAATAGGCCAACATGCGCACGATGTTCGTCTGGCGAAGCGCCACGAGGTTGCCGAGCGTCATGGTCGCTGCTGCGAGAACCCACAGCAGCGGCTGCCAGACATCCTTGGCCTGAGGGAAGCCGATGTACATGACGGACACGAGGGCGACGAACCCGCCGGCCTTGCTCGCTACGGACAAGAACGCCGTCACCGGCAAGGGAGCACCCTCGTAGGTGTCCGGAGCCCATGTGTGGAACGGCACGGCGGACACCTTGAACGCGAACCCGATGAGCACGAAGGTCACAGCCAGGACCTCGACTCCTGCCATGTTGCCGGAGACAGTGATCTTCTCGCCGATATCCGCGAGAAGGGTCGTTCCTGTGACTCCGTACAGCAAGCTCATTCCATAGAGCATCACCGCAGAGGCGAAGACGCCCAGCAGGTAGTACTTGACACCCGCTTCGTTGCTCTTGCGATCGCGCTTGCGCCAGGCGGCCAGCATGTAGGCGGGAATGCTCAGCATCTCGAGAGCCACGAAGATGCTGACGAGGTCACGGCTCGAAGCCATGAGAACCATTCCGGTGAGCGAAGTGAGCATCAACGCGTAGTACTCACCTTGGTAGTAGTCCCCCTCTTCGAGGTGGTTCTGCGAGAGCAAGACGACGACGTAGCCGGCAATCAGGAACAGAGCCTTCAGCGTCAGCGCGAAATCGTCGACCACGTATCGGCCGTCGAACAGAGTCCTCACCGATTCGTCGGCGACCGCAAGCGTGAGGATGGGAACGAGAGCTCCGAGCAACACGAAGCCTGTCAACGATGCCGTCAGCCACTTCTTGGACTGACCCGTGAACAGGTCGACGAGAATCACGATGCAGATGCCTGCGGCCAGAACGATCTCTGGCGCGAGCGCGTGATAGTCGATCGTCGGCGACTGCCATTTCGACACGACATCGAGAGTCGCAGGAAGTGGTGTCGCAGCGAGGACTCCGAGGATTGACATCGGCGATCAGCCTCCGAAGGCCTTCAAAGTCACCTGAACGGCTGGATCGATGATCTTGAACATCAACTGCGGGTAGACGCCGAACACGACAATGGCAACGAGGAAAGGCGTCCACGCAATCCACTCGAACACGTTGACGTCCTTGATTTCCTCGTGGTGATCACCGTGACCGGCACCGTGTCCGCCACCATGGCCGCCACCGTGACCGGAGAACTCGGGCTTTGGTTCGCCGAATGCTGTGCGCTGGTACAGCCAGAGCAGGTAGGCAGCAGCCAAAACGGTTCCGAGAGCTGCCACGATCATGTACGTGCGGAACACACCCTCGGAAAGACCCTCAGCTGGTGAGTATGCCGACAGGATCGCTGGGAACTCGCCCCAAAAACCGGCCAGGCCGGGCAGTCCGAGCGATGCCATCGCCGAGAAGCCGAGGATCCAGCCAAGGCGCGGCGCCTGTTTGAGCAAACCACCGAGTCGAGCGATTTCGAGTGTGTGGTATCGCTCCTTCACACTGCCGGCGACGAAGAACAGCATGCCGGTGATGAGACCGTGGGCAACCATGCCGAAGATGGCCGCGTTGAAACCCATCGGCGTGAGAGTCGAGATACCGAGCATCACGAAACCCATGTGAGCAACCGATGAGAAAGCAATCAGTCGCTTCATGTCGGTCTGAGCGAGACACCCGAGCGCTCCGTAGATGATGCCGATCACAGCGAGCAGTCCGATCCACGGCGCCCATTCGACTGCTGCCTCGGGCAGCGTCGGAATGGCGATGCGCACGAAGCCGTAGGTTCCGAGCTTCAGCAGAATCGCTGCCAGGATGACCGATCCTTGTGTCGGAGCCTGTGTGTGAGCATCGGGCAACCAGGTGTGGAACGGGAACATCGGAACCTTGACGGCGAAACCGATGAACATGCCGCCGAATATCCAGATCTGAGCGGAGCGTCCGATGAGACCGCCGTACTCCGCCAACAGCGGCATCGAGAACGAAGCCTCGACTCCATCGGGCAGTGCACCGCGCACCTTGAAGAACAATGCGATGAATGCCACGAGCATCAGTGCCGAGCCGAACATCGTGTAGAGGAAGAACTTCAGCGATGCGTATTGACGCTGCTCGCCGCCCCAGACACCGATCATGAAGTACATCGGCAACAGGACGAGTTCGAAGAACACGAAGAACAGGATCAGGTCCTGAGCAATGAACGTCCCGGCCATTCCCGTCTGCAGGATGAGCATCAGGATCAGGAAGGCCTTCGGATTCCCTGGGGAAGGAATGTGATTCCACGAATAGACCATGACGAGCAACGTCACGACCATCGACAAGATGTAGAGCGGCAGGCTCATTCCATCGAGACCGATCGTGTAATTGCTCGAGATCACCTTGATCCACTCGGTCTCAGCGAAGAACTGCAG
>JBIIKC010000301.1:0-2613 GCA_044233375.1 Ilumatobacteraceae bacterium | reverse complement strand
AGGCGCTGCCGCACATGATGCGCGGTGGACTCGTCGCTGATGCAGTTGCCGTGATCTCGTCGATCGATCCGGTCCTCGGGGAGGTGGATCGCTGATGGCTCGTCTCAACGAGGCAAACAGTCGGCTCGCGAAGGAGATCATCAGCCGTTATCCGCGCGCTCGCTCGGCGACGATTCCTTTGCTGCATTTGGCACAGGAACAAGACGGCTACCTCACCAATGAGGCGATGCAACACATCGGCGAATTGGTGGGTGCAACATCGGCAGAGGTCTACGGAACCGCAACGTTCTACGAGATGTTCAAATTCGAACCAGTCGGTCGGTATCTGATCAACATTTGCGGCACGATGTCCTGTGCGTTGATGGGAGCCGAAGAACTGATCCATCATGCCGAAGCAACACTCGATGTTCATCTCGGTGGAACGACTGGTGACGGGATGTTCACTCTCGAGCGCGCCGAGTGTCAAGCCGCATGTACGGAGGCACCCTGTCTCCAGGTCAACTACCGATATCGCTACCGGGTGACACCCCAGCAGTTCGATGATCTCGTCGATCAATTGCGTGCGGGAGAACTTCACGAGGAAATACCTGTTCACGGGACGCTGGCGCGTGTCCGACAGCAGACCCCCGCAGATCGCATCGTCGGTGCCGTACCGCCTGAAGCGGTGAAGTCGGAACCGGAATGGATGAACGGAAAGGCGGCGCTGTGACCAGCACCTACCCTCACGCACCCGGATTCGTCGCAGGAGATCGTCCGCGGATCGTGACATCGCGTTTCGAATATTCCGATTCGCACACCCTCGAGCGTTACCTGGCCACAGACGGCTATGCAGGTCTGCGCGCCGCTCTCGGGCGCCCGGCGACAGAAGTGCACGAAGAGGTCAAGAGTGCAACGATCCTCGGCCGAGGCGGCGCTGGCTTCCCTGCAGGTACCAAGTGGGGGTTGACGCCTCAGGGTGTGTTCCCGAAGTATCTCGTGGTCAACGGTGACGAGAGCGAGCCTGGCACCTACAAGGACCGACTGTTGATGGAGCGCGATCCTCACCAGTTGATCGAGGGATGCCTGATTGCGTGTTACGCAGCCGGTCTGTCGCAGTGCTTCTTGTACATTCGCGGCGAAATGGCCGTGGCACAGGAGCGTGTTGCCGTCGCGCTGAACGAGGCATATGCCGCTGGTTACGTCGGCAAGAACGTTCTCGGCTCTTCGTTCTCGGTGGACATCGTTCTGCACTGGGGAGCCGGTGCGTATGTGGTCGGCGAAGAGACGGCCCTCATCGAAAGCCTCGAAGGCAATCGCGGCATGCCACGGTTGAAGCCGCCCTTCTTTCCAGCTGCCATCGGTCTCTACGGTCAGCCGACGATCGTGAACAATGTCGAGACGCTCGCCAACCTGCCGTGGCTGATGCGCAATGGAGCCGAGGCCTACACGTCGATCGGAACCAAGACGTCGCCGGGTACGCGCATGGTGGCAGTCAGCGGCCATGTGAAGCGTCCGGGCGTCTACGAGATCGTCAACGGCACGACGACGTTCCGTGATCTCATCTACGGGGACGACTTCTGCCAGGGCATTCGCAACGATCGAGCACTCAAAGCGTTCGTTCCCGGAGGTGGATCCGCCCCTTGGTTCCTGCCCGATCAGCTCGATCTTCCGTTCGAAGCCAGCCAGGTTGGCCCTGCGGGTTCGATGCTCGGATCGGGTGCAGTCATGGTGATGGACGAAACGACCGATATCCCAGCGGCAGCCCTCACCCTGACGCGGTTCTACGCTCACGAGTCGTGCGGCAAGTGCACACCGTGTCGTGAGGGCGGCACATGGCTCGAGCGAATTCTCAGTCGCATCGTCGACGGAAAGGGCACGACTGCCGACCTCGATCAATTGATCGAAGTCGGCACATCCATCTGCCCGGGAGAATTCCCGCACGCGTCCAGTGAGCGCCTCGGTCTGAGTGCTGTTCCTTTTCCGTACAAGATGAACACGATCTGTTTCGTCGGACCGTCAGCGTATGCGCCTGTGAATTCGGCACTCGTCCTCTTCCGGGAGGAGTTCGAGGCGAAGATCGTTCGCAAATCGATCCCGGTCGGAGCTTCATCATGACGACGACAGAATCCGAACACGACGAAAATCCGGAGGCCGAACAGCCCGAGGTCGAACAGATCGTCGACCCGAACGCGGTTTCGATCACCATCAACGGACGCACAGTCAGCGCGCGCAAGGGCGAATACATCATTGCTGCAGCCGATCGCAGCGGTGATTACATCCCGCGTTTTTGCTACCACCCGCGTATGAGCTCGGTCGGCATGTGCCGACAATGCATGGTCGAAGTCGAAGGTCCACGCGGCCCGATGATGGTCGTGAGTTGTATGACTCCGGTCGCCGAAGGCCAGATCGTGCGCACCGAGACTCCTCAGGTCAAGAGGGCTCAAGAGGGCATGATCGAGCTGCTCTTGGCCAACCACCCCCTCGACTGTCCGGTGTGCGACAAGGGCGGTGAATGTCCCCTTCAGGACCAGGCGTTCAGCCATGGACCTGGCGAGAGCCGGTTCATCGAAGAGAAGCGCCACTACGAAAAGCCGATTCCGATCAGCGACCTCGTCCTTCTCGATCGCGAGCGGT
>JBIIKC010000300.1:0-2620 GCA_044233375.1 Ilumatobacteraceae bacterium | reverse complement strand
CGAGTCGAGCCACACGTTTGAGCTCGCTCGGGGCGATACCTCCGAGCCAGACCTCGGGAGGGGACTGCACCGGTTTCGGCTCGACTCGCAGGTCGTCGAAATGAAAATGGGCTCCGTGATGCGTGAACGATCCCTCTGCCCAACAGGACCGGACGACGTGGAGGGCCTCGTCGAAGATTTTCGCCCGATCCTCTCTGGCAACTCCGAATGCTTGTTGTTCCCGTGGGTCGGCAACACCGAGTCCGAAGGCGGGGAGAAGTCGACCACCGGACATGCGGTCCAGGGTGGCCAGCTCCTTGGCGAGAACCACCGGATTGCGTCCTGGGAGAACCATCACGCTCATACCGAATTTCAAGCGACGAGTTCGACCCGCCGCAAAAGCCATCGCTACGAGGGGATCGGGGGCAGGTCCAGAAATTCGTTCGCTCAGCCACAGCGAGTCGAATCGCAATTCTTCGAGTGCATCGACAACGCGGCCGAAGCCGTCGTCATTGAGCGTTGTGCGAACACCGAACCCGTAGCCGATTCGAACTTTCATCGCTGTCCTTCGACACACGATTGTTGGGCGTGGTGAGCGATCGCGAACATGTAGTCATCGTGGCACACGGACCAGATGATTGCTTCGGTGGTGAGAGCACTTCGCCAGCCCTCGCATCCCACTCACCTATTCTGCAGACATGAACCAGACCGAGTCAGTTGCCGGTACAACAGATCCATTTTCCGTCTTCGGCATCGAAGGGCGCGTAGCGATCGTGACAGGCGCATCCTCCGGGTTGGGCGCCCACTTCGCACGTGTCTTGTACAAAGCCGGGGCTCGAGTCGCCCTCACCGCTCGCCGTGCCGATCGCCTCGCGGACCTGGCGGGAGAATTGCCGGGCTCCTTCGTGATAGCCGCCGACGTTTCGAGTGCAGACGACCGTGAGCGAATCGTGTCCGAAACGGTCGAGGTGCTCGGCCCTCCCCGCATACTGGTGAACAATGCCGGCATCGGGAACAAGGTCGCAGTGGAGGACGAAGACGTCGAGACGTTTCGCCAAGCGATGGAGGTCAACGTCACTGCACTGTGGCACCTCTCCAAATTGTGTGCACCGTACATGCGTGAATCTGGGGGCGGAAGAATCATCAACGTTGCGTCGATGTTTGGCATCGTTGGATCCGCTCCGGTCAAACAGGCGCACTATTGCGCGTCGAAAGGCGCAGTCATCAACCTCACGCGTGAACTTGCACTGCAGTGGGCTCGTAAGGGAATCACTGTGAATGCACTGTGTCCTGGCTGGTTCCCCTCGGAAATGACCGAAGGTATGAACGACGAGGCCAGCGTCGAATATCTCCAGCGAAACTCACCGATACCGCGCATGGGTGAACTTCGAGAGTTGAACGGAGCGCTTCTCCTCTTGGCGTCCGATGCTTCTTCATTCATGACGGGGCAGCAACTCGTTGTCGATGGTGGCTGGACTGCCCGCTGATGTCGAACCTCAGACTGCGAGTTCGGGCTTCAAGTGTGACCAGGGCTGTGCTTGTTCGAGTTGAGATGCGATGCGAATGAGCAGATCTTCACGGCCGTACGCAGCGACGAGCTGCATGCCGATGGGGAGTCCTTCGGGAGTGCGATGGAGCGGCAAGCTGATGGCGGGTTGTCCGCTCATGTTGAACTGACCGGTGAAAGCAACCCACGCTCCAGCAACGGCCAGCGGTTCCATCGGTCGTTCGGGATTGTTGCGAATGGTGCCGATCGGCAACGGTGGAGCTGCGAGTGTCGGAGTGAGGAGCAGATCCCATCCCTCTGTCCACCACTGCTGGATCGCGCGACGAAACGCAACGGCTGCTGCCTGGGCAGCTGCGTAGTCGACGGCGCTCAATTCCTTTGCGAATTCGGCTTGCGCCCAGTTCATCAACTCGATGTCGTCGATCGTCATCGGGCGACCGAGTGCATCGGAGAATCTCTTGAGAGCCATCCCCATGTTCGTACTCCAGAGGGCACCGAAAGTGCGCCCCGAATCCTGGTCACCGAGTGCGGTCGGCCATGCGGGTTCGATGTGATGACCGAGCGATTCGAGAAGTCGAGCGGTGGCATGAACCCCTTCGACACAATGTTGATCGACTGGAATTCCGCGGGGGCTGTGATCGAGCATGCCGATACGCAAGCGGCCGGGATCGGATCCGACTTCGTCGACATAGGGGCGAGTCGGTGCAGGAGCAATGACCGTGTCGCCGATGCCGGGACCCCACGTTGCATCGAGAAGTCGCGCGGTGTCGCGGACCGAACGACTCACACAGTGCTCGACACCGAGGTTGCTCTCGTCTCGCAAGGGCCCGCTCGTGATACGACCTTGTGACGTCTTCAGACCCACGAGGCCACAGCATGCGGCTGGAATACGAATCGAACCACCGCCATCACTCGCATGGGCGATAGGTACGAGACCTGCAGCGACCGCTGCTGCTGCGCCACCGCTCGAACCTCCTGGCGTACGAGACAGATCCCACGGGTTGAGTGTGGGACCCCAAGCTTCGGGTTCGGTGACTGGCACGCTTCCGAGTTCGGGGCTGTTCGACCGTCCGACAGAAATCAGTCCAGCCGACTTGTAGCGCTTCACCAGCGTTGTATCGGAGTCCGCGATGT
>JBIIKC010000299.1:0-2625 GCA_044233375.1 Ilumatobacteraceae bacterium | reverse complement strand
AAGCTGCACCACCAGCGGTCTCCGGTGCGGACACGGGCCACGAGAAGATCGCCACGAGACCGGCAAATGTGAGCGAACCAGTGAAACTCCAGGCGGACGCCACGAGACCGTCGCCGCCGGTGTCCCCCGTGACGAGACGCTCGCTGTAGAGGACATAGCCGGCATACAACATTGCGTTACCCAATGTCATTGCGACACCGATCATCGTGGCATCTCCGGCATCACCGAGAATTTCCGGCACGGTGAATGCAATGCCGAGAAGGGTGATGCCGACCGCCACCCAGATGTGACGAGACGTCGGTTTGCCGAGCATCCACGACCCGACTGCCACCATCGCTGGATAGGTGTAGATGATCACGATGTAGAGAGCGGCCGGGAGGTTGTCGAGACCTGCAAAGGCCATCCATGCAACAGCGCCGAAGGCCATGCCGGCGAAAAATCGCGGACGCCATTCCACGGAGAAGGGACCAGGGCCGCCGAGACGGGCCCGCACGAGAATGAAGATCCAAGCGACCGGAACAGCGATCAGAAATCTCCACACGAGAACATCCGCGGTTTCGATTTCCTCGAGGACGTTCTTGCCGAAGACGGTGAACAGCGAATACGCGCTGGCGCTGGTGAGCATCCACAGGACGCCGGAGCGTTTGACCGACACGAAAGAGAAACGTTACGACATGAACTCGTGGAGCGTTGAATCAACGGAATGTGCGACCACGAGATCCTCGATTGCCCATGCGGTGACTGCTGGCGAATAGAGGTGACCTTGGTGTCGTGAGCAGCCGAGCGCGAGGAGCGCATCTGCTTGAGCTCCTGATTCGACGCCGTCTGCAGAAACGGTGAGACCCATGTCCATGGCAACGTTGACCATGGTGCGAACCAGTGAGCGATCGTGATCGCCGGTCGCCAGTGAGTCGACATGGGTGCGATCGACTCGAATCTCATCGAGGGGAAGCGACCGCAGAACCTGAAGAGACGTACCTTCGACGGCGTCCACCTCGAGACAGATGCGGGCCCCACGTGATCGAAGATCGGCGAGGACCTCCATCGACGTATCGAGATCCGTCGTGACTGCTGCTTCACGAACGTCGATCGTGATCTGAGGAAGATTGATTTCGTCGAAGTAGGAGCCCATGTATCCCGCTCGCCAGGCGCTCGGGGTGCAGACATGGGGAAGATTGACACGGAATCGGAAACCGGACGGCAGACCCATCGAGGTGAGTCGGTTGATGATCGGAGCTGCCTGTTTCATCACGACCGCAGTGAGGCGATCGAGGGTGCTTGCGTCATCGGCGAGAGCGAGCATCACCGAAGCCGTGGTGATCGTTCCGTCGTTGCGCAGCCAACGCGCCAGAATCTCGGCGCCGATCAATGATCCATTCGTGGCGTCGTACTCGGGCTGGAAGAACGGCACAACGTCTCCTGCTTCGATGGAACGACGCAGCGAGTCCTCTTCTGTAGCCCGCGTCTGCATTTCTGTACGAATGAGGGGCGTGAAGACTTCGACGCGATTTCGTCCAGCGTGTTTGGCCCGGTGGAGAGCTGCGTTCGCGAATGCGATCATGTCGCGGCCGCTGTCGTCACCCTCTGGTCCGATCGCCACTCCGATGCTCGTCGAAATCCGAACGGGGCGACCGTTCAGCTCGATTGGCTCGTCGAGTTTGCGGGCGATCACGGTTGCCAACTCGATCACCGGGTCGAGATGGGATGCATCGGACATGACGACGACGAATTCGTCCCCGCCGAGTCGGCCGACACGACAGCCCTCGGGCAATTCATTGCGCAGCCTCCCGGCAATCGTCTGGAGTAGATGGTCGCCTGCAGCGTGACCGAGCGAGTCGTTGACACCCTTGAAGCGATCGATGTCGAGGAACAGCACGGCGACCTTGTTGATCCGGTCTTCGTCGCGCAGAATTGCCTCGAGATGGTCGAACAGTCCTTGGCGATTCATGAGTCCGGTCAGGAAGTCGTGAGACACTGCGTGGCTGAGGCGGGCATTGTCGTCGGCGAGCCGAGTGCGGGTCAACTCCAATTCGGCGAGCCGCTTCTTGGTTCTCAAGTGGTGGCGGTGAAAGGTGGCGACCGCAGGCCCGGCAGCGAGGACGCTTCCCGTGACGAGGTCGTTTGTGAGAAGTCCCTGGATGAGCACGCAGAACTATCGGTCCCGAATCAGCAGATCTTGAGGAGGAATTGAGAAATTTCTCCGGACCGATAGATGCTGGTCCGAGCCGAAACTCGGTCCAGCAAGGGGAGTCAGCGTGGTCGGATTCGGGGAATCAGCATCGGAGTCGAGGCCTTGTAGGACTCCCAATCGGGGCGGCGCTCGGCACTGCGGTTCTCCGCCATCGGGATGGACGCGGCAACGAACATCACAGTCATCGCAACAGGACCGATCACCATCCACCAATTGGCGCGGTCGGCTCCGAGTGCGAGCAACCACAGGGCCCACCAGAACATGATCTCGCCGAAGTAGTTCGGGTGACGAGACCGTGACCACAGGCCGCTTGTGAGGGTGTCACCCGGCTTCTTCGTGCGGTTGAAACGACGCAACTCCACGTCAGCGAAATGTTCGAAGCCGACGGCGACGAGCGCAGCGATGATTCCGAGGACATCGAAGATGCCCAACCC
>JBIIKC010000298.1:0-2637 GCA_044233375.1 Ilumatobacteraceae bacterium | reverse complement strand
CGCACGGATTGCGAACGCTGCTGAGCGCGAGCGGCTCTGGCCGCAAATCACCGCCGCGTACTCGAACTACGCCTCCTACCAGCGGCGCACACAGCGCGAGATTCCCCTCGTGTTGATCGAGCCGCTCACCTAGATCATGGCCTGGGTCCGCATGTCCGAGGGTGCCTGCACGACGAACCTCCCAACTGGATGACCAGACACGCTGATCCTCGCCGAGACGTCGTTTTCATCTCCGCCGGCGATCATCACCGGCTGCACAACGATCTGTGGCGTACCCGGAACTTCGATGTCATCGTCGCTTGGTACGGATCCGATGAAGAAATTGCGTTCCGACTTCGAGAGATGGCCGATGCCTTCTTCGAGATCAAAGGTGGCAAGTTTCAAAACCTTCACAGTTTGTGGAGTCAGGAGAAGATTCGTCTCGAGTCGTACGAGTCGGTTTTCGTAGCAGATGATGACGTCGATCTGTCGGCACGGATGATCGAGTCATTGTTCGAACACCGACGCGATTTCGAGGCCTGGATTCTGACTCCAGCACATCTTCGTACGGGCAGAGTGTCGTATCGAACCCTTGCCTATCGCCCCTTCTGGTCTCATCACTTCACGAACTTCATCGAGGAGAACACGCCCGTCTTCGAGACTTCAGCTCTTCTTCGATTTCTCCGGGAATTCGACGGCTCAGTTGCCGCCTGGGGCATCGACCATTGGTACATGCAGGTTCTCGGACCAGACGAGCCGAACAGATACTTGGTGGACCATTCGGTGAGATTTTTCAACCCGAAATCACGTGCAGATGGCCGTGAGATCGACCTGATCGGCACCATGGAGGACCTTCGATCGAGGTGGATTGGAATTCGTGACGACAGAGGTCTTCGGCATGTCGAACCAGCCATCTTCACGAAAGTTCGCGCATCACCGGGGAGGTCTGCCCTCCGAGTCTCGGCCCACTTCTGCCGGATCACTTGGTACGCGGTCAGAAACCCTCGCGAAACAACAGTCTTCGCCCGGCGAGTACTTCGCCGAACTCCACATCAGATGAATGCTCACCGGCGCTAGGACGCTGACGGACCTGGTCGGGTCCGGGAACGAAGCCCCGAACCCGACATCGATCAACTACAGCCGCTGGTGTTGCCGCACGACGGGCATGCGTGGCACGATCCGGCGCGGATCATTTGCACACCGCACTGCATGCACATTGGCGCATCACTATGGCGAGCATCAGGTCGAGCGATCTCTGCTGAATGGTCGCTGATGGGAGCGGGAGGAGCGATTCCCAGTTCCATCTGAGTCACCAATTCATCGACCGACGGGATGCTTTTCGGATCGGCCGCAACCTCGCTGCCAATGGACGTTTCGATGGCTGACTCTTCGACACCAGGAAGGGTGGGCTGGAGACGCTCGTCGATCGAGAAGATCCCGAGCTCCTGACGCTCGTCGTACGACAGGTACTCGAGAGCCAGACGACGGAACAAGTAGTCCATGATCGATGCTGCGAAACGGATGTCCGGGTCATCGGTCATACCGGCAGGTTCGAAGCGCATGTTCACGAATGCTTCGACGAAGGCTCTCATGGGCACTCCGTACTGCAGTCCGTAACTGATGCTCTTAGCGAAGGCATCCATGATGCCTGACAAAGTCGAGCCCTGCTTGGACACCGTCAGGAACACCTCTCCAGGACGACCGTCTTCGTACTCTCCAACCGTGGCAAAACCCTTGCAGTCGGCGACGCGGAACTCGAACGTCCGACCTCGACGGCTACGGGGAAGCTTCTGCCGCACCGGCTTGGTGACGACTCTCTCGACAATGCGCTCTACCGCCCCACTGACTGCGTCAGCCGGCGATGCATCCTCGGTGCCTTCCTTCTTCGCCGTCGAAAGAGGCTGACCGACCTTGCAATTGTCTCGGTAGATCGCAACTGCCTTGAGTCCGAGCTGCCACGAGAGCAAGTGGAGAGCCTCGATGTCCTCGACAGTCGCCTCTTCGGGCATGTTCACGGTCTTCGAGATCGCCCCAGAGATGAACGGCTGAACTGCACCCATCATCCGGACGTGGCCCTCGTAATGGATCGTGTTGTCGCCCATCGAGCATGCGAACACTGCGACGTGTTCGGCCTTCAAGTGCGGAGCGCCGAGAATCGACTTCTCGGAGTCGATATACGCAATGATGTCCTCGACCTGTCGAGGTTCGTAGCCGAGCTTTCGCAATGCCATCGGAATCGTTTGATTGACGATGACCATATTGCCGCCGCCAACAAGCTTCTTCATTTTTACGAGACCGAGGTCGGGCTCGATTCCCGTTGTATCGCAGTCCATCATCAAGCCGATGGTTCCCGTCGGAGCGAGAACTGTGGCCTGGCTGTTGCGCACGCCGTACTCCTCGCCATCACGCACAGCGGTCTCCCAGGACTCCTGCCCGGCTCTCAGTAATTCAGCCGGAACAACGGTCTCGTCAGCAATCTGGTAGCTGGCGTCTCGATGCATCCGCATCACGTCAAGCATGTATTGCTCGTTCTCCGAGAAGCCAGCGAAGGGTCCCATGCGGCTCGAGGTACGAGCACTGGTCGCGTACGCGTGTCCTGTCATGAGGCTCGTCAGCGCGGCAGCCCATGCCCGACCCTGGTCGGAGTCGTACGGAAGT
>JBIIKC010000297.1:0-2638 GCA_044233375.1 Ilumatobacteraceae bacterium | reverse complement strand
TCCTCAAGACTCGGCCCCGACGTACTCCGACACGGGAATCCCGCGACGAATGACGTCGTCGACGAGGGCCTGGTTCTCGAGTTGCTCGTCTCCGAGAAGAATGCGTCCCACCGGTGCGGCCCCGCTGGTGATTCTTCGAAGAACGGCTTCTGCTGCTGCTGAAGCCACGGACGCTGCGATGATCCCGGTTCTTTCGGTCACCCCGGCCACCTCAGTGACGCGCTCTCCTTGCTTCGAGCCGCGAATTTCCACCCGGACCGCCCCCAAGCCACCTTCTGGATGTGGGGGTGACAGCATGGGCAGCCGTGCTGTGAGGCGATCACGTCGATTCGCTGACATGCGGGCACTGATGCGTGACACCTCCGGAAAAACGTCGTGCAACAAGATCGGATCGACAAGAGAAGCCCGGTAGCAGTCCTTGCCCCCGATGGGTTCCGGGAACCACAGCAAATCTCTTCCACTGCCACCCGGTCTGCTCAGCCATTCGCCGTCGTGCCAACCGAGAGCACTGCCGGCGAGCGCCCGATGATGTTGGCGAGCACACTCGGGCCCTCCTGTGCCGTGGAATGCCACGTGAATTTCATCCAGCACATCGACTCGCAATGACAGTTCGCGCGCCAACAAGCCAGTGAGTCCTGGGCATGCGGCTGCTCCGATCACAACCGACACACCACGCGCTTCTGCTCGCGGTCCGAAGTGGCGAATTCGCCGAACATCGTCGACGTCATCGGAGGTCGAAACGACGTGATGGCCGTGATCGATGAACGCTGCGACAAGATCGGCCTGGGCGGCTGTCGTTGCAACAACGACGACGGGTGTCGTCATCGGATCGAGGTCGGAAAGATCGATGATTTCGGTTACGCCCGGGTTCGAGGCAAGGGAACGGCGAACATCGCTCCGGCGATCGAAAATCTGAACTTCTCGACCGTCGCTCGCGAGTTGTCCGGCTACTCGACCGCCGACGACTCCCGCCCCGATGACGGCAACGGACAAGGCGTTGTCTGTCACGACGGCGGCCGTGTCAGTTCGCGCCATCCTCCACGCTGGGGCGGCACGCCACCACTTCCGCGCAGGCGCAGACCGCCAGCCACAATTACCGCGACAATGAGAGCTCCGAAGGCTCGTCTCAGCATTTTCACCGTGGGGCTAACAAGAATCGAACTTGTGACCTCATCCTTATCAGGGATGCGCTCTAACCGACTGAGCTATAGCCCCGGCGTCGGAGAACCCTATCGGTCGGTCGTACCAGGACTCAACCGTGAATCGAGATCAGACCGAAGGTTTCGAGGAGAACTTCGCCGACGAAGTCTTTCTCGTCGTCGAGGATTTCTGTGGTGAGTTCTGTTCGGGGCGAGGTTGGGGTCGGTTTTCGATCACCGTGACTCGAATTCCCCCGACAAGGTCAGTGATCAGGTTGAACGTCGTGGCAGTCAGAACTGCGAGTCCCGTGAAGCCGACAACTGCGAACAAACCGAGGATCCAGGCCTGGTGGAACAGCTCGCCGCCCTTGAACTCGAAAGTTTCCCAACCGAAACTCTCCATGAATCGCTCGACGTTGTCGACGGTACCGGTTGCATTCGCAACGTTCCAGAGCAGGACTCCGGCGAGAAGGAGGACGAAATACAGAACGAGGTGCGCCGCAAGCGCCACCCGAAAGACGCTCCATGGATCGACGTGACGGATCACGCGCGTGCGACGACGCACGTTCATCCGTTCGAATCGCACCGTGCGAGTCGAAGGATCACCTGAATTGGTTTCTTTCTCGTCCACCCGAACCACGTTCGTTTTCACGGTTCCAGACGTCGGAGCCGAACTGACAGAGGGTGCTGAAGCCGTCGATTCCTTCACCGGCGGATCATCAGGTACAACCGCCGGGACGATGAACAGCGGATCGTCTTTCGAGGCCACGAAGCCAGCGTAGAACACTCCATCGTGCGACTGGTGGCGCTGAAATATCACCCTTCGTCACTGGCCCAAGCGTCCGCTCGTCGACCCTCGAGTTCGATCGTCACTCGAACAGTCGAGCCCGCGACCAACGTCGTCTTGCTCACCTCGTACCGAACGAGGAGAGCTCCGTTCTCGAGTGCGATGTGTTCGGATTCCGACCGTGATCCGTGAGCGCCAGCAAGAGCCACTGCGTCGGCTATCGACTGGGCACGAGCTGACAGCACGAAAGTATGTCCGAGATCACTCAGATGGACAGCGAGTGAAGTGCCGATGGCCAGCACTGCCATCATGAGGATCGTGGTCGAGCCGTAATCTCGATGCGTGGTCACTCGTCAGCAGCAAGAATCAGGGCGACAGACGAAACGGACTGTCCTGGTTCAACTGTCATCACACGCACACCTGTTGCGGTGCGACCTTGGGACGAGATGCTGTTCACGGAAGTTCGGATCGTCGAACCGCCCGACGTCACCGCCACGATCTCGTCGTCGGAAGCGGCCATGAACGCAGACACGACGTAGCCCTTCTTCTCCTTGATCTGGATGCCGCGAACCCCGAGTCCGCCACGCGCCTGTGCCCGGAAACTGTCGACTCGAGTCCTCTTTCCGTAACCGGCCTCGGTGATCATCAGGATCGATGCATCATTGCGCGCCACGTCGACGCTGACGACCTCGTCGCCGGCACGCAACTTCAT
>JBIIKC010000327.1:0-2644 GCA_044233375.1 Ilumatobacteraceae bacterium | reverse complement strand
CCGATCGCAACGACCTCATCGCCGATTCGGATCGAATCCGGAGTCGCGAAAACCGCTGGCTTCAGGCCGGTCCGATCGATTTTCAACAGCGCCAGATCGTTCCCCATGTCGAGAGCCAGTACTCGTGCTTCGATCGGGTCGATCGCCCCATCGAGGAGAACTCGGACGCTTGTCGCCCCGTCGACGACATGGGCATTGGTCAGAATCTCTCCGTCACTCGTGACGACGACCCCAGTCCCGGTACCGCTGCCGGAACTCATGCCGTCATCGAGCGTGGACAGAACGGTGACCACACTCGGGGAGATCCGATCGACGACTTGGGAAACGGAGAGTTCCGAACCAGTTCCCGCCGGAGCGGTCTGGACGGGTTGCCGCGAACTCCCCGGTACGTCGGTCTGTTCGACCCCGGCAGTGCTCCCGGGGGTCGTGGTCGAGACGGATTCCGTGCGCCCGTTGTCGCCCGTCTCCTGGGCGATCTGGGCTCCGACGAAACCACCGATCACAGTTGCGACGACGATGACCGAGGCCAGAATCCACCGTCGCCGAACATGCTTGGACGAGGATCTCTCGGTCGGCGTTTCCAATGGAGTGGGGGGCGGGAAGTACGACACGCCGTTATTTCTACCCCCACGCGCCTCCAAAGGGCCCCGCGCGGGGTGTGAAAAGGGTAAGACATGCATCACCCGTTCTCACCGACAGCGAGAACGGGTGTGGATCAGGCGTTCTGGACCTTGATCTCGACTTCGACGCCTGCGGGAAGATCGATGCGCTGGAGGCTGTCGATCGTCTGCTGCTTCGGGTCGATGATGTCGATCAACCGCTTGTGGATGCGCATCTCGAAGTGCTCGCGTGAGTCCTTGTCGATGTGCGGTCCTCGGATGACCGTATAGCGGTGCTTGTCCGTCGGGAGCGGCACCGGTCCGCGCACTGTGGCATTGGTACGGGTCACCGTTTCGACGATCTTGCGCGTCGACTGATCGATGAGCTCGTGGTCGAATGCCTTGAGGCGGATGCGAATGATTTGAGCCATTGTCGTCACCGAATCACTTGAGGATTTTGGTGACGCGACCCGCGCCCACGGTCCGGCCACCCTCACGAATAGCGAAACGCAAACCCTCGTCCATCGCGATCGGCTTACCCAACTCCACCGTCATCTGCACATTGTCACCAGGCATCACCATCTCAGTCCCAGCCGGCAACTGCACAGTGCCCGTCACATCCGTCGTACGGAAGAAGAACTGAGGACGATAATTGTTGAAGAACGGCTTGTGACGGCCACCCTCATCCTTGTTCAACACATACACCTGACCCTCGAACTGAGTATGAGGCGTGATCGAACCCGGCTTGCACAACACCTGACCGCGCTCAACATCTTCCTTCTTCGTTCCACGCAACAACGCACCCACATTGTCACCAGCCTGACCCTCATCGAGCAGCTTGCGGAACATCTCCACACCCGTACACGTCGTCTTCTGCGTATCCCGCAAACCAACGATCTCGACCTCATCACCAGTATGAACACGACCCTGCTCGATCTTGCCCGTCACAACCGTGCCACGACCCGTGATCGTGAACACATCCTCGATCGGCATCAAGAACGGCTTGTCCAACTCACGAGCCGGCTCCGGAATCGACTCATCACAAGCCGCCATCAACTCCATCACCTTGTCCTGCCACGCAGCATCACCCTCGAGAGCCTTCAACGCAGACACCCGAACAACCGGAGCCGAATCACCAGGGAACTCATACTCGTTCAACAACTCACGAACCTCGAGCTCCACCAACTCCAACAACTCCTCATCATCAACCATGTCACTCTTGTTCAAAGCAACAACAATGTAAGGAACACCCACCTGACGAGCCAACAACACATGCTCACGCGTCTGAGGCATCGGACCATCCGTCGCAGCAACCACCAAAATCGCGCCATCGACCTGCGCAGCACCCGTGATCATGTTCTTGATGTAGTCAGCGTGACCCGGCATGTCCACATGCGCATAATGCCGATTCGCCGTCTCGTACTCGATATGAGCAATCGAAATCGTGATACCACGCGCCTTCTCCTCCGGCGCCTTGTCGATCTGATCGAACGGCGTGTAATCCGCCAACCCACGATCAGCCAACGTCCGCGAAATCGCCGCAGTCAACGTCGTCTTCCCATGGTCGATATGACCCATCGTCCCAATATTCACATGAGGCTTCGTACGCTCAAACTTCGCCTTCGACATGGCTGTCACATTCCTTCATTGTCTGACCGCTTCGTTCTGTCGAAGCCGGTGTATTGGTTCGTGGTGTCAAGGATCTTGTGTCGCGAACTCGTTCTCGACACGGCTCTGGAACGATATCAGCGGGCTCGGAATTCCCCACGGGGACAACCGATGCTGGTGCGTTCGAGAACCTCTGGTCTCATTCTCCGCGGGCCCGCTTGACGATGTCGCTTGCGATCGCCTCGGGAACCTGCTGATACGAATTGAACTGCATCGTGTACGTCGCACGTCCCTGGGTGCGTGAACGCAGATCTGTCGAGTACCCGAACATCTCCGACAGAGGAATCTGGGCTCGCACGACCTGGGTGTTGCCGCGAGCTTCCATTCCTTCGATTCGGCCTCGTCGACTCGACAAGTCGCCCATCACATCGCCCATG
>JBIIKC010000296.1:0-2655 GCA_044233375.1 Ilumatobacteraceae bacterium | reverse complement strand
AACGACGTCCCAACCACCGTGTTCTCGGCTGATCACGTCCAAGAAGTCCGCGTCGGCCTGGTCGCCGACATGGATCCAGATGCCGTTTTCAGCGAGTCCGCTCACGCGAGGCTCAATATCGACACCGACGATCGAACTCCCGCGGCCGAGATAGTTCTTCCACATTTGAAGTGAGCCGCCATGAGAAACACCGATTTCCAGAAGAGTCGCCTTCTTGCCGCGATAGGGGCCCACGTGTTCTTCGTAGATCGGGAAATAATGCATCCACTTGTGGATCAGGCGGCGATCGTTCCGCTCGAAGTACCTGATGAGGCGACTCTGCCGGATCCAACTCACGCCCGGCAGGGTACTGCCCAGGCATCGACGAAACGGGCTGCAAGCGCCGAGATCGACGTGATTGTGCAGACCGTAGGAGCACTCCCAACGGGATTCGAACCCGTGCCGCCACCTTGAGAGGGTGGTGTCCTAGGCCACTAGACGATGGGAGCCTGAACGACGACCTACGTTACCGGCGAACGGTCCCGTGTGTGCAGGGAGAGTTGGCCGGGACTGGCGAGAGCGCCGGCTCTCGCGACCATGACGAGCGCAGCACTCGCTACGAACAGAAACAGCCCGGCGAGGAGCCACCCGCCAACGGGTGACCAGACGGCTCGCCCGAAGTCGATCGGCTCTGGTAATCCCCGAGCATGGCGATGAGCGGCCATCAAGAACGCTGAGCCATGACCGAGCGCCAGGAAGGAGCCGAATAGCGCCGCGCCTCGACGAGACACGACCCTGTTTACAACAGATGCGTCATGTGGTGCGGTCGCCAAGACGATGACAGAGACGGCGACGAAAGGCAGGAGGTAGCGGCCTTGTGTGCCGAAGCCTCCGGCCCGTTGCGATGCGATGACGAACACCGAGATCACGACGAGGGCGACTCCGTGAGCTGCGACGACCTGGCGGGTTCGAGCAGACACCCGCCGGAGCATGGCCACGAAGGCGACAACCCACACCAGAACCCACATGGTTTCGAGAAGTGGGTCCATACGAGTGTTCAGCCAGCCCCCAAGACCGACCGCATCTCTCAGCGTGGTCACGGTGAGGTAGACGTCTTGCCATACCTGGCTGATCGAACCGAACTCTGGGGCGAGGGGATGTTTCATCAGACTCTGCCAGACCTGCGACGACACGACTCCGAGAGCACCCAAACCAACGGGAAACCACTTCTTGGCGCCTTCATGCCGAAACCAGCGGCGAAGATCCGGCTCCAACAAAAGGACCGACGCCGATGCAATGACTATTGCCGGACCGCCCAGGTCACGAGACCAGCTCGCGATGACCGCGAGTACCGCTGCAGCCCACAACGCTGCCATCGACTTCGAGCGCCCCGATGCAATCAGAACGGACGTGAATGCCGCTACCGCAAGGATCTCCGTTGCACTCGGTGACATCGTGCCGGCGAGGAAGGCGAGAACCGGTGTCACTGTGAGACCGAGAGTCACGGCCGATGCCGCAGAGAACGTGTGGTCCTGCTTCCGAACGGCTCGCAACGCCCAGACGACGGCCGCGAACAATGCCGTGTTCTGGACGAGCATGCCGAAGCGGGCGAGCATGAGCGTGCTCCACATCCCGTTGCCGAAGCGAGCAAATGCCGCAGGGATGAAGTACGAACCCGGCAATGAGCGACCGTGCAGTGAGACCTCCTCGATCGTGCCGTCGACTGCCGGGGTTTGCTCGCAATTGAACGGCTGGGAGGCATCCAGAACATGACAGTCCGACGGTGCCGGGCTTCGACCAGGGATGCGAAAACGCCCAGCCTCGGCATTCACTCGCTCGAGTTGGTACTCGTTCAGGTGGGCGAGCGGACGGTTCGATTCGACATCGGATCCGATCAGCTGGCCATGTGCGAGTCCGACGACTCGCACGTAGTGCGAGGTTTCGTCGACGCCACCCCCCGGCGGTGTTGCCCAGAGCCAAGCGAAGCCGAGCAGAAAGAAACTCCCTACGGCCCAAAAGGACCTCGACCTGAGGCAGCCGAATCGGGCGGGCTTCACCCGAGCGACTCTAGAGGCGTCTCAAGTCCCCAGACGCGAAAAGACCGGGGGCCGCATTCCTGCAACCCCCGGCCTTTCGAAGCTACTGGTAATCCCCTGCTAGGTCGTTGTAGTAACCCACGACATCGATGATCACTTCCACTGAGCCTTGGTTGTTATACACACGGAACGCCTTGTACTGAGTCGTCCTAGTCTCCCCACCGATTACCGTCGGGTTGGCCGTTGAGTCCAACGCAACCGTCACAGCATTCGGCGTGGGGGATCCACTCCGCACAGGGTTCAAGTGAGAGACGAACGGACGCGCTGCCGTGTCAGCAGTCTCGTCGGTGCCCAGCATTGAGGTCCAAGGGTAAAGCGTGATGAAAGAGTTCGCCGAGGGGTTCACAGCAGTGACATTGAGAACCACCGCAACCGGGTCATCACCGGACAAAATGCTGGTCCCCGCAGCAGCAGGGTCGCAGTCCCCCATGACTCGCTTTGCGGTGACGGTGTGGGACATTGCAGTGAGGAGCCCATCTGCGTCCGGATCGAACACCACTGTTATGTCGTTGTTTGTCAGCTGATTAGTCGACGCTAGGGGAAGTGAGGGGCCGATAGCGCCACGACGAACGCCCACCTG
>JBIIKC010000329.1:0-2661 GCA_044233375.1 Ilumatobacteraceae bacterium | reverse complement strand
AGGTGAACTGGGATTCCTCATCTACAGCGGGCAGTTCGGGACGATCTCGATCGAGGCGACTGGGGCCGATGGTGATCTCGTTGCGGGTGAGATTCTTCTCGACTGACGAAAGGATTCATACGCCCCATCTACCGGGACTGGCGCAGACGACACGTCGCGAACTGAGTCGTTCGGCAACAGATCTGGATCCACGAACACGCGCAAGGGAGTACTGAGACCGAACGGGGCACGCCAACCTTGCTTTCATAAACCCTTCCTCCGCGCAAAGGATTCATTGGCACGTGTCGAGGCCTATGCCATGCTCAATGCATGAACACGTTGGGTTATGTCGGTGCCATCATCTCCATGGTTGCTGGATGTCTTGGACTTGTCTGGCCGAAGCAAGTCAGCCGAACAATTGGACTTCAGATTCCTGGTGGTCTCGGAACTTCAGAAGTACGCGCCACATACGGAGGACTTTTCGTCGGTGCAGGTCTTGCTGTCGCTCTTATCGCTAGTAGCGATGCTGCGCTGGTACTCGGAGCGGCATGGGCTGGAGCCTTCATTGCACGAGCAGTCTCTTTCGTCATTGACAAGTCACGTACGAAAGAGAACATCGCAGGTCTCCTCATCGAAGCTGTGATGGCAGTGCTCTTGATTCTCGCCTGAGCAACCAAGTAGGCAATGGATCAGCCCATCTGCTTGTCTGAACAAATTTGTGCGACTGGATCCCGAACACTCCGTGGCCCAGGAAGCGTCAGGCGTTGGGGATGATCTCGACAGCGACTTGGTCCTTCTTGAAGAGGTGGATCAGCCGGAATGTGATGTAACGACGTTTCTTCGCTGCAATGACCGATGCTTGTTCAACAGAATCGAGTATCCGCGCGGTACCGCCGAAGGTCTGTCCAGTCACTTTCCCTCGCTGGGTGCACACAGCGAACTCGACATTGGGATTGTTGGAAATTCTATTGACCTTCCAAGCGCCGCGCTCAGTCGTGACATAGATCTTCCCGTCCATCACGTTGAACCAGATCGGGGTTGGTCAAGGGCGACTCAGGTGAGATCTCGCACCGCATCGGCAATCTGATTCCTGAGCCATTGGTGAGAAGGATCATTTCCATGTCGGTCGTGCCAGGTAAGACACACATCGAAAGTCGGCAGGGCAAGTGGAATCTCCAACGAAACGATCGGCAAGGTTCTTGCCATCGTCCTGGCGATCGTGCGCGGGACGGAACCCGCCAGATCGGTGGTTGCGACCAGATGCGCCGCCACCACGAAGCTGGTGACCGTTGTGATGTGCTTGCGGTCCAGTCCAACCTCTGCAAGCGCGGCATCTATCGGGCCCGTTCTCTTGCCCACCGGAGAGACTGTCACGTGATGCGCCTCCGCGAAGCGTCGATGCGTCAGTCGACGCCCGGCAAGCGGATGATCCTGACGGACGATCGCAACAAAACGATCGGAGAGCAGCACCTCCGATGTGGTGTCACGGTGTTCCTCTATATGGACACCGATTCGGACGTCAATTTCACCATTCCGTAAGTGGGCGACGTAGTTGGGGTCATCACGAAGAAAGTCAATGTCGACCCCAGGAGCTACGAATCGCACGCGCTCCATGAGTGGCAAAGCAAGAACAGCAATGATCGAGTCGTCAGCACGAATAGCAAAACGTCGCTTGAGGTTGATCGGATCAGTGGACATCGAGGGACGAAGCACATTGAGCGCCTCCCCCAGCGCAGCTTGGGCGGGCGCCCTGAGACTTTTCGCTAGTTCAGTCGGAACAAGTTCTCGCCCCGCTCGAACGAACAAGGGATCGCCAAGCAACTTTCGAAGTCGACCGAGAGAACGCGACACTGCCGGGGGCGAAAGATGTAGTCGTGCAGCAGCACCTACCACCGAGCCCGTGTCGAGTAAGGCGTCAAGTACCCGAAGAAGATTGAGATCGATGTCTGCCGAATTCACTGATGCCATGGTGCCACGCCTATTGAACGGGCCCTGCTCGGCGATGAGGCGAACTTCCTCGGACGAGCCGAATCAAGGCTCGCCGATGAACCCATACGTGCGGGACCACCGACACGGTTGCAACAAGAGAGATCGGCCCATGCCCGAGCGCGTATCTGTCACCCGCCCACCAGAAGACAAGTCCGGTCACCGTGGCGAAAACAATCGAGAGAGCTGTCACCTGGTTCACCACAGCCTTTGCGCGCCGAGGCGGACGGCGGTAGGCCCTCCAGTTGTGCTTGACGTGATGAAGTACGAAGACGGTGAAGACAAGCGAAACAACAGAGTGGACAAGCGCGCCACTCTCATGTGTGAGAAAGGACGCCACAAGTCCAACGACAAGGAGTAGGTCGGAGGCCGCACGTTCTGAGCGGGCGCTCATCCGAGAAACACGCTTACTTCGAGTCCATCATCGATGGGCAGGTCGACTGACACATAGGACTCCGTCGCGCCGCGCACATATTCCAAGTACTCGGCGCACAGATCCGGAAGGAGAAGAATGTCGTCTGCTACAACGAGGACATCTGGGATCACCACTGAATCGTGCGCATCGGCTCGTTCATGGAGCCTGTTGAGCACGTCGGCGATCCTCGGCTCGTTCAGTCTGGATGTTCTCTTCACGGTCACGACATCAGTTTGCGACCATTTGTATCCATCGGAAATTGATTAGATCTGACGCCATCA
>JBIIKC010000294.1:0-2671 GCA_044233375.1 Ilumatobacteraceae bacterium | reverse complement strand
TTCCCACATATGCGAGTCGGCGCTCTTCTTCGAGTTCCGAGGCATCGGTGAAGGCTCGAGCATGAGGGAACAGGCCCTCTTCGACTCCGATGATGAACACAACCGGGAATTCGAGACCTTTTGCCGCATGCAACGTCATCAAGACGACTTTGTCGTCCTCGCCGAGTTCGTCCGTGTCGGTGTACAACGACACTTGTTCCAGGAATTCGTCGATACGAGCGAACTCGCGTGCAGAAGCCAGAAGAGCCTCGATGTTCTCTCGACGGCCGTCTGCCTCGATCGAATGTTCGGCTTCGAGATCCGCGAGATAGCCGGACTTCTCGAGGATTGCTGTCAGCAACGCTTCTGGCGTCTGCAACTCCTGGGTGGCGACTTCATCGACTGAACTGATCAACGATTCGATGCCTCGACGCGCCGGACCTGAAACACCGGCAAGTGATGCGCTCCGCAAGGCTTCGAAGAAGCTGATTCCCTCCTCCTTGGCGAAGACGTCGAGTTTGGCGACGCTCGTGTCCCCCACCCCCCTCTTCGGCGTGTTGAGAATGCGCTTGATGCTGACCTCATCGGCTGGATTGATGACTGCCCGCAGGTATGCAACGGCGTCCTTGATCTCGCGCCGATCGTAGAAACGCGTACCTCCGACAACCTTGTACGGAACTCCGAAACGGATGAGAACTTCTTCGAGAATTCGGCTCTGAGGATTTGTTCGATAGAAGACCGCCATCTCGGACCATGGTCGACCCGCCCGATGCAAGGATTCCAAGGACCTGGAGACGAACGTGGCCTCGTCACCTTCGTCTTGAGCGTGATAGCGCACGATCTTGTCCCCCGGACCCGAGTCCGTCCACAACTCCTTGGGTTTGCGCGCGAAGTTCCGGGAGATGACAGCATTCGCAGCATCCAGAATCGTCTGAGTGCTGCGGTAGTTCTGCTCGAGGACGACGACGGTGACTTCATCGAAGGCGTCTTCGAACTGGTGGATGTTGCGAAGGTCGGCGCCACGAAATGCATAGATCGACTGGTCGGTGTCACCGACCACGCACACATTCTTGTGGCGAGCTCCGAGCATCAGCACGATCTCGTTCTGGGCGACATTCGTGTCCTGATATTCGTCGACCAGGATGTACTCGAAACGATCCTGATAGGACGCGAGAATCCCTGGGTTCAACCGAAAGAGCCGCACGACGTTCACGAGAAGGTCGTCGAAGTCCATGGCACCGGCTCGTCGGAGTCGGTCCTGGTATTCGCGATAGATCTCCGAATGTTTGCGTTCGAAGATGTGCGAAGCCTGCTCGGCTGCCGTCTCAGGTGTGACCAGCTCGTTCTTCCAATTCGAAATTGCGGCGTGCACAGCTCGAGGCGTGAAGCGTTTGTTGTCGAAACCGAGATCCCTGATGACGTAGCCGGTGAGACGCTGGGCATCTGCCTGGTCGTAGATGCTGAACGTTTTCGGATAGCCGATGGCTTCTGCATGAGACCGAAGAATTCGGACGCATGCACTGTGGAAGGTCGACACCCACATCGAGCGGGCCACGGGACCGATGAGGGCCTCGACACGGTGCTTCATCTCGCCGGCGGCCTTGTTGGTGAAGGTGATCGCCAGGATGTTCATCGGATGAACTCCGTGACGGAGAATCAGATGAGCGATCCTGTGGGTCAGAACTCGCGTCTTGCCACTGCCGGCCCCAGCGACGACGAGCAACGGGCCATCGACGTGTTCGACGGCTTCTCTCTGAATGGGGTTCAAACCTTCCAGAGAGAAGCCGTCGTTCACCGGGGCCGATCGTGCGGGTGTTGCGAACCGAGCCGAGTCGAGAACTTCGTTGCCTTCACGTTCGTCTCGACTCATACCGGTCTCATCCTAGGATTCGGGTGTGTCACTCCCCGGTGTCTGCGGCTTGCGATTCACGAGTTCGGTGATTCTTTCCGTTGCGTTGCTGACAACTTCATCGACGAGCGCATCGATGACGTCTTGAATCGGGACATTCCGTTCGGATGCCACATCGGCGACCGACTTGCCAGCCTTCAACTCCGTCATGAGTTCAGCAGGGGTGATTCCGAGCGTCTCTGCGGCCAGGGCGATCAGTTCACGCGGACCGACCCTCTTCTGTCCGTCTCGAGTACCGCCGTCTCGGAGACCGTTGCGGGAACCGCCGTGATGTCCGCTGGAATGCTCGCGTCGACCATCGTTGCGCATCGGATCAGATCCCGGTGCGATGTTGTCAGTCGAGCCATCACCCGAACCGTCGAGGGAGCTCGATTCGTCCCAAGGAAGCTGTGCTCCACTCGGCGACTCATCCGCCTGCGCAGCACTGATCGGTGACTGAATGGCGAGCCCCAGCCCGATTGCTGCGACGAGGCCGGCCGCAATTCCTGCACCGATTCGTCGCGACGAACGCTTCGATCCTCGGAACTCGGAGTCCCCTTCGGAACCTTCGAAAGGTTTGTTGTTCATGTTCATGGTGTATCCCTTCTGTTCATCTCCGCTGGAGCGTCGATGACGTTTCATGGTCGAAAGCGATGAGACTGCGAGGTCCTTCGCTCTCGACCTTCACTCTGCACAACCCAGGTGAGAGCCGAACCAGATGAGGGTGAGAGTCGAGTGAGAATCACCGGGAGGCAAGAGGGATCCAGAACCCGACCTCGGCTCCACCCCCGTCACGCCGGCGTG
>JBIIKC010000293.1:0-2677 GCA_044233375.1 Ilumatobacteraceae bacterium | reverse complement strand
CGGTGAGTGCAAGTACTTCTTGACCAACACGTCGACACCATTGTCGAGAGTCGCCGAGAACAACAACCGCTGGCTGTTCTTCGGAGTCTTGTCGAGCACTCGTGTGACAACCGGGAGGAAACCGAGGTCAGCCATGTGATCGGCTTCATCGACGATCGTGACCGCAATCTGATCGAGTTTGCAGTGACGCTGCTGCATCAAGTCCTCGAGACGACCGGGGCAGGCGATGACAATGTCGACACCGCGGGTCAGGGCTTTCACCTGAGGAACTGCGCTGACACCGCCGTGAATGACGACGTGGCTGAGACCGAGTGCACGTGCGAGAGGTTCGAGTGTCTCGGCAACTTGAGCCGCGAGCTCACGGGTTGGGACGAGAATCAATCCACGCGGATGTCGGGGTGCCGAACCCTTTGAATTCTCGGCAAGACGGGCAACGAGTGGAAGAACGAACGCAAGAGTCTTGCCGCTTCCCGTGCGACCTCGACCGATGATGTCGAGACCGGCCAGCGAATCGGGCAGTGTTTGACGCTGAATCGGGAACGGTTCGGTGATGCCGCGTGCGGTGAGAATGTCGATGAGATTCTTCGAGACCCCGAGAGAGGCGAACGACATGGGCGCGTCCGAGGACACGCGTTCAGGAGCAGAAGCAATGGACATGGATGGATCCTTTGAGGAAAGCGACACCGTTGTGGTGTCGGGGGGAAGAGGAAGCCATCGACGAGCCTGAATGCTCGTCACGTCACACGCCACTCATGATCAGAAGACCACTGATCAACCTCTCCAGTATGGCGTGGTTGGGCTGAGTTTCCTCAGTACACCACGCCTTTCACGGTGCTCGCACAGCTGTAACAGCAATAGGTGCTGTACCTCTCACCTTTGACCATGGCCGCGCCGCACCATGTGCACACCGTGCAGTGTCGAGCCTGTTTGGTTCGCTGTTCTGCGACTGCCTTGAGAAGCGACTTGGTCTGCTCTGATTCGCGGCCATCGACCAGTTCGACGACGATCGGCTCATCCACCATCTGCAAATACCGATGGGCGACTCCCTGCCAGTCGACCGAACATCGCCACACCTCGATGACGCCCCGTTTGTAGCGCAGCACGAGCGGCAGATTTTCGGTGACGA
The DNA here is from genome assembly GCA_044233375.1 of Ilumatobacteraceae bacterium. Lineage (GTDB taxonomy): Bacteria > Actinomycetota > Acidimicrobiia > Acidimicrobiales > Ilumatobacteraceae > Casp-actino8. The sequence goes on along the minus strand of JBIIKC010000293.1, from coordinate 1,551 downwards.
TGACATCCCACTTGTCGAGATTCACCGATTCCCCGGGAGTTCGCTTGCTCGTTTGCGGCTTGCGAACCATGTCGCCTTCTGACCGAGAAAGACGTCGAGGTTCGAGGCCGCCGAGCGCATGGGCCACCGTACTGATGTCGGCTCCCACCCAGTGGGCCACAGTCTCGACAGCACCGAGAGTGTCATCACGGTCAGTCGTTTCGTGCCATGTCATCGATCGAACTCCTTGTCCTCGTCGCCATCCCCGAGGGTACGACGCTGATCGTCTGTCCGGCGCGCAAGGAGACAGACACATGTCCATATGTTCGTATGATGACCCCATGTCGGGAAACGACCTTGCCTCCATCCGTACCGCTGCAACCGCTCTCAGCCCGTGGGCACACATCGCCACCATTGGTGCCGACAACCGGCCCGATGTCGTTCCCGTCCACCCGTGCTGGGAAGGTGACACGTTGTGGCTGATGATCGGCATGACGTCCGTCAAGGCCAACAACGTGCGCCACAACCCTCATGTTGCGCTGCACTGGCAGGTCACCGAGAAAGGTGACGGCGTCGAGATGTGGGGCACCGCATCCCTGCACGACGATCTCGAAACGAAGCGTCGCCTTTGGACCGGAGTCTTCGACTACGACTTGAACATGTTCGCGCCTGGTGGGGCGGACAACTCTCCCGGTACGGGCTTCATGCGCGTCGACATCTATCGAGCGCTGCACTTGCCGATGTACGGCATGGGCGGTCGTTTCGAATGGCACGCCTGATCCAGATTTCATGACACCTCGACCAGTCTCTTTTGCGCGCGGTGTGCTCGTTGTTGGGCTCGTTGTGCTCATGTCATCGTGTTCGATTCTCGGAGATTCGACGAACGACACCCTGGCGCCGCTGATGACTGCGGCGCCGACGACGACCCTGAACACCGACGTCACCGAGTCGAGCACCGCTGCTGTCGAGACGTCGACGCCTGTCATCATCCAGCCGACGACCACGTCCGCGTCGATCTCGACGACGACCTTCACAGGGCCGTTCCCCGCTGCAGTGCCCGCAGGCAAGTGCACACCTCAGGCAATCCGTGCGGACTTCGGCACTGCACCTGAGGCAGGGCTCGCGTGCGCTGGGGCCTGGGCCGTCACACGAATCCAGAACTGTTCGCCCGATGCCGAATGCGAAGGTGTCGACATCTTCCGATGGACGAACGATGGGTGGCGCCATCGAGGGATGACCTATTCGTTGTGCGTGCTGATGGTGGATGAGACTGGCATGCCGCGCTCCGTGAACGACCAACTACTCAGTGGAAACACGGACTGTGTCGAGCCCATCACCTACACGAACGAGAGTTCATCGGGATCGCTCCAGGTCGGCTCGAAGGGTGACCGCACTCGGCGATTGCAGCGGCGACTCGTCGAGTGGAATTTGTTGAACGATTCGGCTGATGGATACTTCGGAGCGAATACGCGCAACGCCGTTTTCGATGTGCAGCATCTTGCAGGACTGCAACCAACCGGCGTCGTCGAGGAATCCACAGCCCTCGCCCTCGGTCTCCCCTGGCCGTAACTC
>JBIIKC010000292.1:0-2691 GCA_044233375.1 Ilumatobacteraceae bacterium | reverse complement strand
TCGCACTGTGGAATTGATCGAGGTCGGTCCAGCGCACACGCGTGGTGACGTCATTGTCCATGTACCCGATGCGCGAACAGTCTTCACCGGCGACATCTTGTTCATCGGAGGAACACCGATCGTGTGGGCCGGCCCATTGTCCAATTGGATCGCCGCATGCGATTTGATGCTCGGCATGGACGTCGATGTCGTCGTACCCGGTCACGGTCCCGTCACCGACAAGCGTGGAGTCGTCGAAGTGCGCGACTACTTGGCGTTCATCGAGTCCGAGGCGACTCGAACACATGCGTCCGGTATCGATGCCTTCGACGCAGCGCGAGAGATTGCGCGGAGTATGGGAACCAACGGCTCGTCGTATGCGAACTGGGGAGAGTTCGGGCGGATCAGTGTCAACGTGGACACCGTTTACCGAAGCCTCGACTCAGAGCACCGGTCTCCCGATGTCATCGAGCAGTTCAGGCGGATGGCCGCAATCGAGACTGGTTCTTGATCGTTCGTCGAGAAGCGAGAATCCAACCGACGACAACCGCAGCCGCGAAGATGATCCATTGGACGGCGTACGAAAGGTGTGATCCCTCGGACAATGTCGGGCGTGCAGCCGGCTGCAACAACGGATTCTCGGCAGGTTCGGAAGCTTCCGCGTACAGAGCGAGAGGCAGCACCGTGCCATCGATTTGTTCGGCGATCCGGTCGATGTCCAAGCGAAAGAACTCTCTGACTTCTCCGTCGGAAGTGCTCAAGTCGGTGGACCGTCGGGCATCGGAACGGCGAGCAGTCCCGATCACCTTGACAGATCCCTCGGGTGGGCGCGGGACGTCCAGTTCGAGCGGGAGAAATCCGCGCACCACGAGCAGGATCGATCCGTCTTCGAGCTCCAGGGGTGTGACGACATTGAGTCCTGCCCTGCCGCCCTGGCTGCGATTGAGGATCAGCACTTCGTCAGCCGGTTTGTAGGAACCCACTGCGCCGACCCGTTGCCACTCGGAATCTGCGGGTGTCGACAAGTCGAGAGCAGTCACATCGACGACTTCTTCTGTGGCGCGCCGTTCGACTCGAGAATTGAATTCCCGTCGTTGGTCCAGTCGATCGAATTGCCACAGGGAAAGGTTCACCATTGCGACGACAGTTGCGACGCACACCACGTGGAAGGCGATCATCTTCGGCCGCAGGAGGGGAGACACCACGTCGTCACGGTACCGGCGTCGGGAGATCTGACAGCGGGCCAGCCTCAGCCGGTCAGGCGGATTCCTTCTCGTTCGCTGGGGAGAAGACGGGTGGTTGTGGCACGCTGGAGATGTGTCGCAATCCGACAGTTTCCCGGATTTCAAGATTCCGCACGCCGAGAAGATCGAATGGATGATCGAAACGAGCGGATGGGCTCTCGAGCCCGTTGCTCCGAAATACGACAGTGATCCGCCGTGCGGCGCCTATGCGTACACGATTGGTCTACCTGCATCCCACCGATTCCCGGACATCGTCGTCTTCGGTCTGACCCCCGTTGCGACCAAGGGCATCGTCGAACTCGTCGTCGAGCAACTGGCTCACGGAGTCGAGGTGCCGCTCGACACCGTGCTCGTCGGACTTTTGGACAACGACTTGCGCTGTGTTTTCGCCGAAGTCGACACCCAAGCTCACGTGGATCTGTTCGAGACCGCAGCGAAGTGGTACCGAGGGCGGCCCTTCGAGATGGTGCAGTTGGTCTGGCCGGATCGAGACGGCTGGTTGCCCACCGAATCGGGGTTCGACGCGTCGTTGAGGTTCGCGCAACCGATCATTGCAAGTCGATCGTGGGAGAACACCTGACATGGCACATCGCGTGACATCTCCCGCTTTGCAGAGAGCGCAACGATTGCTCCAGCAGTGGGTGCGACCGCAAGTTGCGTCGAGCATTGTTCCGTTCACGGTCGAAGCGAGCGCTGAACTCTTCGAACCCATTGCGTTCGGAGACGCCATGGCGCTTCCGCTGACTCCGTTCGCGATCGGGTCGACGTGGGGAAAGCCGTGGCACACCGTCTGGTTCAAACTCTCTGCCGAAGTCCCGGAGCATGCTGCGGGCAGCGACTTGGTTGCATCGATCGATCTCGGCTTCAGCGGTCGCGGCGACGGATTCCAGGTCGAAGGAATGGCGTGGCTCGATGGTCGACGAGTTCAAGCGGTCCAACCCGACCGCAGACTGGTTCCTCTCGGTTCACGATCGAGCGGAGAGTTGGTGACTCTTTGGATCGAAGCGACAGCGACACCGATCATCGCTGGTCATGCTTTCGGATATGCCCCAACGCCACTCGGTGACCCACAGACGGCGGGATCGAGCCCTCTCTATGCGTTGAAGCGAGCAGAACTTGCCGTTCACGATCGGCACATCGAGGAATTGGCCGGGGTGTTGCACTCGATGATCGACCTCGTCATCGACTCCGATGACGACTCGCCACAACGAGCGCGGCTGTTCGAGATACTCGACAGGGTCGCCGATGTCGTGGATGTTCGTTCGCTCGCAACGACAGCCCGCGCTGCTCTGGATTTGATCGAACAAGAGAGCGCAAAGTTCGCCTCATCGACGAATCATTCAGTGACAGCGGTTGGCCACGCGCATCTCGACACGGCATGGTTGTGGCCCATCCGAGAAACACGGCGCAAGGCTGTTCGCACGTTTGCGAATGCCGTGCGGCTTCTCGAGGAGAATCCTGATGCGGT
>JBIIKC010000291.1:0-2692 GCA_044233375.1 Ilumatobacteraceae bacterium | reverse complement strand
GACCTCTGGAATTGCGGCGGCGTCTCCGAGAGAGATCCGATCGGGGACTCGCAGCAACTGGCGCTCGTGCGTACAGATCATTTGGGCATGTGCGCCTCCGGCATCGATCGCCATGACACGGTCGCCTGGCTTCCACATGGAAACCCTCTTCCCGACGGACTCGACGACTCCAGAGAACTCGAGTCCAGGAATCTCATGCGTCAATCCAGGTCGAGGATCGGCGTAGCCGCCCATGCGCTGCAAGATGTCGGCTCTGTTGAGAGCTGTTGCCCTGATGCGAACTCGCACTTCATCCGGCCCTGGCTCTGGATCAGGAACGTCCTCGAAAGCCAGAACCTCCGGACCTCCGCGTGAACGCAGAACGACTGCCCGCATGGAAGTTCAGCCCATCTTCTGCTGCAGTCGACGGTCGATCGCTGCGAGGTAATCCTCGGTCGTCAACCATGGCTGGTCCTTCGAGATCAGAATCGCAAGATCCTTGGTCATTTCGCCGCCTTCGACGCTCTCGACGCAGACTTGTTCGAGCTTTTCCGCGAAGTCGATCAATTGCGGATTGTTGTCGAGTTTGCCTCGGTGCTTGAGACCGCCCGTCCATGCGTAGATCGAGGCGATCGGGTTGGTCGACGTCTTGTTGCCCTTTTGATGTTCGCGATAGTGACGCGTCACCGTGCCGTGTGCGGCCTCGGCTTCGACAGTCCTGCCATCAGGAGTCATCAAGACCGAAGTCATCAGTCCGAGCGAGCCATAGCCCTGTGCGACGGTGTCACTTTGCACGTCACCGTCATAGTTCTTGCAGGCCCAGACATAGCCACCTTCCCACTTCATGGCACACGCAACCATGTCGTCGATCAGACGATGTTCATACGTCAGACCTTTGGCTTCGAATTCGGATTTGAACTCGTTGTCATAGACCTCCTGGAAAAGGTCCTTGAACTGACCGTCGTAGGCCTTGAGGATCGTGTTCTTGGTGCTCAGGTACACCGGATAGTTACGCGACAGTCCATAGCGCATGGATGCCCGAGCGAAGTCGCGAATCGAATCATTGAAGTTGTACATCCCCATCGACACGCCGCCGTCCTTGCCGAACTTCGCGACTTCCATCTCGACAGGGGCACTGCCATCAGCTGGCGTATAGGTCATGGTCACTGTTCCAGCACCAGGAACCTTGAAATCCGTTGCCTTGTACTGGTCGCCGTGAGCATGACGGCCGATGACGATCGGCTTGGTCCAGCCGGGAACGAGACGAGGGATGTTGCTGCAGATGATCGGCTCACGGAACACAACACCGCCGAGGATGTTGCGGATCGTCCCATTGGGAGACTTCCACATCTTCTTGAGCCCGAACTCTTCGACACGAGCCTCATCGGGGGTGATGGTTGCACACTTGACGCCGACACCGTGCTTCAAAATTGCGTTGGCTGCATCGATCGTGACCTGATCATCAGTGGCGTCGCGGTACTCCATACCGAGGTCGTAATACTCGAGGTTCACGTCGAGGTACGGCAGAATCAGGCGCTCCTTGATGAACTGCCAGATGATCCGTGTCATCTCGTCACCGTCGAGCTCGACCACCGGGTTGTCAACTTTGATCTTGGCCATCAGGGAGCCTCCGCATCGGGTGCCGGATCCAGCGCCGGCACTATGAGTCTTGTTGTACCAGCGAGATGGCTGGCACGGGTTGAGCACCAACACTGCTGCCGGCACTTGTATTGCACTTGTCAACACTAGCCGTTCGGCTCCAGGTGCTCAGGAACACTCCTGGTCACGAACTCGAGGCGGTTATCGTCAACCCATGGCCGACCTACTCGATCTCTCTGCCCGCATCATCGACTCGGGCCACGCCGACCAGCCCGTCAATCGGGTCACCAATGAGATCTCCGAGATCGCTCCCGATCTGGCCATGGTCGAGAGTTTCAGCCATGTGGCGGCCTGGGACGTCGACGGCGATCTCGTCTGCTTCGACACCTCGGGTGCGCACACCGGTGCCGATGTGGTGACATCGATTCGCACATGGCGCCCCGATTCCCCCTTTCGCACCCTTGTGTACACGCACGGTCATGCCGATCATGTCGGCGGATCGGGCTTCTTCGCAGCCGACGCCCGCAACTCCGGCATCGAGCCGACTGTGATCGGACATGTGAACGTCGCCAAAAGGCTTTCGCGATACGACACGACAGCCGGCTGGAATGTGATGATCAACGCCCGCCAGTTCGGAGGGCTGCGCGGTGAGTTGAATCTTCAAATCGGCGAAGCCGACGAGGGCAAACCTGTCGAGGTGCGTGCGGGGGCGCGTCGTTTTCTACCGGCATCGGTACTTCAGCCAACTCTCGAGGTCGAGGACCACGCCGAGATCACGCTCGCATCAGGTGCGTCGATGGACCTCTTTCACGATCGCGGCGAGACCGATGATCACTTGTGGACCTGGGTGCCGGACAAGAAATGGATCTTCTCGGGTGACTTCGTCATCTGGAACTTCCCCAACGCAGGCAATCCTCAAAAAGTGCAGCGCTATCCACTCGACTGGGCACGCGCCTTGCGCAAGATGCGTGCCCTCGGACCAGAGTTGCTCGTTCCCGCACACGGTCTGCCGATTTCGGGTGCGGACCGGATTGCACGTGTTCTCGACGAGATCGCCACTGCACTCGAAATGTTGCATGACGAGGTGCTGGCGATGATGAACGCAGGCGAAACT
>JBIIKC010000290.1:0-2718 GCA_044233375.1 Ilumatobacteraceae bacterium | reverse complement strand
CGATCTCGACCCAGTCTTCGAAGCATTCACCTACTCGCGTGATATCGCTGGAGTCGCCCACGACATCGGCCTCTCCGACCCACTCGCACTTCAGAGTATGTACATCTGCAAACAGCCGAGAATCGGCGGCGAGGTTGGTTGCCATCAAGACGCGACATTCCTGTACACGGATCCGATCACAGTGACCGGCTTCTGGTTCGCTGTCGAGGATGCAACACTCGAGAACGGATGTTTGTGGGCCGAACCAGGTGGGCATCGATCCCCGCTTCGGAAGCGTTTCGTGCGCAATGCGGACGATGATGGAGCCACATTCGACGTTCTGGACACATCGCCGATGCCCGAACCACCTCAGGGTCTCGTTCCACTCGAGGTTTCTGCTGGGACGCTCGTCGTCCTTCACGGGCTTCTCCCCCATTGGAGCGATGTCAATCGCAGCGACAAGAGCCGCCACGCATACTCGGTGCACTGCATTTCCGAATCTGCCGACTATCCGGCATGGAACTGGCTTCAGCGAGACGATTTGTTGCCTTTGCGCCGACTCGATCTCATGGCGGCACAGCGATGACTGCTTTGGTGACGCAACTGGACTTGGCTTCGAAGTCCCCGAAAGTTCTGCTGCACGATCACCTCGACGGAGGTGTGCGACCGTCGACGGTCGTCGAACTTGCGCAGGAGTACAAGTACGCCGGTCTCCCGACCACCGACATCGACGACCTCGCCCGTTGGTTCCATCGCGGAGCCAAACGCAATGACCTCGTTCTCTACCTCGAGACATTCGCTCACACAGTCGGAGTGATGCAGCATCGTGACGCCATCGAACGTGTCGCGTTCGAATGTGCCCAAGACTTGGCCGACGATGGTGTGATTTATGCCGAGGTGCGCATGGCTCCCGAACTCAGCACCGAGCAGGGACTGACCCTCGACGAAGTCATGCAGGCAATCATGGACGGATTCGAACGTGGCTCGAAGGGGACAGACCTCACGATCTATGCCATCTGTTCAGCGATGCGTACCGCTCGACGCAGCCTCGAGATCGCCGAGCTCGCGGTGCGCTGGCGCGATCGCGGAGTGGTGGGATTCGACATAGCTGGCGCCGAAGCTGGTCACCCTCCGACCCGACACCTCGAGGCGTTCAACTTCGTACAACGTGAAAACTTCCACTCGACCATTCATGCCGGAGAGGCTTTCGGGCTTCCGAGTATCTGGGAGGCTGTCCAGCTCTGTGGAGCCGAGCGTCTCGGTCACGGTGTACGCATCGTCGACGACATCACGGGTCCGGAGGGCGCCGAACAGCTCGGACGTCTGGCAGCGTATGTGCGCGACCGTCGCATACCTCTGGAGCTGTGCCCGACGAGCAACGTCAACACCGGGGTGTGCCCTTCGATTGCCGAGCATCCGATTGGCATGCTGCGTCGCCTGCGATTTCGTGTCACCGTGAACACAGACAATCGACTGATGAGCGATACCAGTATGTCCAAGGAATTCCGGCAGTTGGAAGCAGCCTTCGGGTGGGGGCTCGACGATTTCGAATGGTTGACCACCAACGCCATGAAGAGTGCGTTCGCTCAGTTTCCTGAACGGCTCAGAATCATCAATGGCCTGATCAAGCCCCGATATGCACTGCTGCGAGCCGAGCTCGCCATGGGAGCCGCAGCGCGCTGACGTGGAACAATGGGCGAATGCCCATCATCGTTCACAAAGTCGAACATCCCCTCATCGCTGACTCGTTGACGCGCATCCGTGACGTCGCCACGCCGAACGCCCTGTTTCGCCAAGAACTCGAACGGGTCGGAACACTGTTGCTGGCCGAGGCGACTCGTGACTTGGCGACGCGACAGGTTCGAGTCCAGACACCTCTCACCGAAACAGACGGCAGTGTCCTCGTCAGCCAACCCGTGGTCGTGCCCGTGCTTCGAGCCGGGCTGGGGTTCGTACAAGCTGCCCAAGATCTGATGCCCAATGCCGATGTCGGATTTGTCGGGATCAGTCGGGACGAAACCACATTCGAACCGAAGCCCTACGTCAACAAGCTCCCCGAAACTCTCGCGGGTAGAAGCTGTTTCATTCTCGATCCGATGCTCGCAACAGGCGGATCCCTCGCACACACCTGTCGTTTGCTCATGGAACGAGGTGCGACTGGTCCGCTGACAGTGATCTGTGTGCTCGCCGCCCCCGAAGGCCTCGATTACCTGCGGACCACCAACCTCGATCTGAGGGTGTTCACAGCAGCGATCGACGAACGATTGAACGAAAGCGCATTCATCGTCCCCGGACTCGGCGACGCCGGAGACCGTCAATTCGGAGCGCCCCACTGAGACCGACGTCATCACCCTCTCGCGGGATGTCCCGAACCTCGGGGTAGTAATTTTGGTCAGCCGCAGTCGTGCGGTAAGGGCGGTTGGCGAAATGCATCAGGGCGAATCAAGTGAGTGAATCGACTCAGCGTTGCTCGGATGTCGAACGTGAATGGTGAAGCGTCATGACGTCCCTGGCTGAAGCCTTTCTCGCCCGAAGAGGTGACGACAAGCCCGGGTACACATTGGCGGGTCGCACCACCCCATGGATGAAAGTCGTCGCAGAATCTGTAACGAGGGCTGAGATTCTGCGCAACTTCATCGAACCTTCCGCAGCTCAGCGATTCGTAGTCTTGGTGAACGACTCACGCGAATACATGTTCTGGCTCGGGGCAGCGCTTCTGAGTGGGATCTGCATGACCGG
>JBIIKC010000018.1:0-11073 GCA_044233375.1 Ilumatobacteraceae bacterium | reverse complement strand
GAAGGAAACGTGCATCACGACGTTCCTCGTCAGCGGACCGGCGATGGTGCTCCCGATCTACGCCGAGCTTCTCGGCTGAACCAACGAATCAGTCGCAACACGAGTCGCGCCACCCGCACGAGCCACAGCGAAAATGGGCGTGCTCCGGCGCAAGGTGTCCTCCGCACAACGGACATTCGGCAAAGGTGCCGAGTGGAGACCGGCATGCGATGTCAGAGCTCACTACGTCGGCAGACCTCACATGATGCTCTGAACTCGAATGTTCGGTCACTCGGCTATTTTGCCACACCAGATTCCCCACGCCGGGGGATCGCTTCGGGCGACCTTCACTATGCTCGACACGCAGCCAATCAGCCTGCGCACACCATGACCGATTCGCTTCCCCCGCTGTCTCACCCGCATCCCCCAGGCTCCGCTCGGGCAGCATTGGCATATCCGGCTTACCGCTTGATTTGGACGGGTTTGTTCTTGTCGAGCATCGGAACCTGGATGCAGAATCTCGCACTCCCGGCCTACATCGACGACCGAACTGGTTCGGCCAAGGTCGTCGGACTTCTCGTTTTCGCGCAACTCGGGCCGCTGCTGCTCCTTGCCATTCCCGGGGCAATCATCGCCGACAGAGTGAACCGTCGAACGTTCCTGCTGTGGATGCAATGGGTCCAACTCGTCTTCTCCCTCGTCCTCGCCTTCATCGTCAGCATCAACGGGCCGATCTGGGCGCTCTTCCTGGCCCAGATCGCCATCGGAATCGGCAACGCTCTCAATGCCCCGGCCTTTCAAGCCACTGTGCCTCTTCTCGTCGACCGACGCGACCTCGCCGGCGCAATCAGCATGAACTCGGTGCAGCTGAACGGCAGTCGAGTTCTCGGGCCGACACTCGCTGCCCTTTTGTCCCTCGGTGGAGTCACAACGTCACAACTGTTCGTCATCAACGCAGCGACCTACCTCTTCTTGATCCTGGCCTTGAGCCGCGTGGCCCTTCCCAATATTCGCAGTAGTCATCCAGAGACAGGTTGGAGGCGAGTCCTAACAGGTCTGCGCATCAGCCGCGAACGGCGAGTACTCGCTCGACTGTTGGTGACGATGGCGAGCTTCTCCTTCTTTTCACTCGTCTACGTCGCATTGTTCTCATCTGTAGCGAGACTCAATTTCGGGATCGACCCCGTCGGCCCGACGTACAGATGGCTCTATGCGATCTGGGGTTTTGGGGCTCTGTGCGGAGCTCTTGCCACGGGCACGTTCCTTGCACAGTCGCATCGGCCACGCGTCATTCGGCGGGGCTTTCTCGGGTTCGCCGTCAGCCTTGCGGCATTTGCGATCGTGCGCCACCCTGCGCCGGCCTTTCCCATCGGTTTCTTCCTCGGGGCCTTCTACTTCATGTCGGCCAACGCCATGGTCACGGTGTTCCAACAGAACCTGAAGGACACCGAACGGGTGTCGGTGATGCCGCTGTGGTTCATGGCGTTCGGCGGCACCGTCACCCTCGGGGGCCTTGCCGGAGGACCGATCATCGATGCGATGGGTGCACGATGGGTTCTTCTCTTCGGCGCACTCTTCGCTCTGTTCTTGTCGAGATTCGCGAACCTCGACAGGTTGCCAAAGTCTGCATTTCTCACTCAGTGACAGCGTCGACGATTCCCTCGAGCCCGGCGACCCGGCTCCCCTTCACCAGTACTGTCGCTTCGGGTGGGAGTGATCCGATCAAGTCGATCATCTCCGACATGTCGCCGGGCGCGACACCGTAGAGATCGGTGCCGACCGGAAGGAGTCGGATTCCGAGACTCTTGGCCAAGTCAGCGATCTCGAGATGTGCTGCCTCTGGATCCTCCAATTCAGCCATCACGCCAACGATTGCCAATCTCGGCATGGACCCGATCGATGCGAGAGTCTCCAATGCGGCGTTCATCGATGTCGGATTGGCGTTGTAGCAATCGTCCAGAACCATTGCCCCATGTCGAGTGCGCACGAGGCGCATCCTGTGGTCAGACACCTTGGCTTGCGCCAGTCCGCTCACCATCGGATCGAGCGGGATTCCGATGGCAACTCCTATTGCAACGGCAGCGGCTGCATTCGACACCATGTGTCGACCAGGAATTGCGAGGGCCAACTCCGCGCTCACACCTCCCGACGTGAGAACGGCTCGCGTCCGACCTCGATCGTCGATTGCGACCTCCGAAATTCGAACGTGGCAATCCTCGGATTCGCCATAGAGGATCACCGGAGCAGCCGATCGGGACGCCAGCGCGCGCACTCGGTGATCGTCGCCGTTGAGGATGGCAAACCCCTGGGGCGGCAATGCCTCGATCAACTCACCCTTGGCTCGAGCTACTCCCTCGATGCCGCCGACCAATTCGGTGTGCGCTTCACCGATCGACGTGACGACGCCGATTGCAGGGCGAGCAACTCGACAGAGATCGGCGATCTGTCCGAATCCCCGCATTCCCATTTCGAGAACGAGGATTTCGGTCTCGAGCGGGGCATTCAAGATCGTGATCGGGAGGCCTTGCTCATTGTTGAAGCTGCGAACATTGGCCGACACCTTGCGGACTCCCCCGAGAGCCGCGGTAGCCAGGTCCTTGGTCGAAGTCTTGCCGACCGAGCCCGTGATCCCAACGGTCACCGTCGATGCAGGGAACTTCGTTCGGACCCAACTCGCAGCATCACGCAGAGCGATCGCGGTGTCGGGCACCAGAATCGCCGTCCCTCCAAAGCGATCGATGGCGTCCTTTTGCGACGTGAGATAGGCAGACGCTCCGGAATGCTGTGCGTCGCCGATGAAGTCGTGTCCGTCTCGATCGGCAACGAGAGGAACGAACATCTGACCTGCAACGATCTCGCGCGAATCGAAATGCGCTCCTTCGATCTCGACGTCTGGCCCGACGAGACGTGACTGCTCGCCCGTCAGACTCCATTCGGACAGCGCGCGAACCAGGTCACTCGCCAGCCATCTCATGTCCCCGACGGTAGTGCCCGTCTACAGGTCGTTTCAGGCGTCTGTTTCGAGTTTTTCACCGAGCTCGAACTTGATGTATTCCTCGCCAGTGTCGTCCATGTCCTCGAACTGGATGACACCCATCTCCTCGTAACGCCGGCGGAGCCACGAATCGTTGCGATCGAGCAACCCGAGCTTCTTGCAGTTCGGCACGATCTTCGCGAACAACATCTGCTGAAAGACCGCACGCGTTGGGTCTCGCAGGACCAAGGGAACGACGTCGCGGGTGTTGACACCCATCTTGTTCCACACTTCCTGGGAGATGAACCGATCGCGCATTCGAACGGACGCTTCGTAGGCGAACTCCTGGCGCTCCTTGATCTCCGAATCGCTCATTTCCTTGTACACCTCTTGAAGCGACAGCACGCCGAAAGCGACGTGGCGAGCCTCGTCACTCATCACATAGCGCAGGAGCTGCTTGAGGAGCGGTTCTCCGGTGAACTGGTACATGTAGCCGAATGCCGCAAGCGCAAGACCCTCGACCATCACCTGCATTCCGAGATACGTCATGTCCCAGCGGCTGTCGTTGACGATGTCGTCGAGAAGCATCCGCAGGTGGGCATTGATCTGGTAGCCGCCTCCCAACTTCTCCTCCAGATACCGAGCGAACACTTCGACGTGGCGGGCCTCGTCGACGACCTGGGTGCTGGCGTACAACTTTGCGTCGTACCACGGCACTGTCTCGGTGATCTTGGCGGTGCACAGGAGGGCGCCCTGCTCTCCGTGGAGGAACTGCGAAAGGCTCCACTTGCGCTGTTCGATGCCGAATTCCATCCACTCCTTGTCGCCCCACTTCGCCACGACCGTGCCGTCGTAATGGTTGGGGGTCAAACCGGCCGAGAAAGCGACCTGGTCTGCGGTCACGGTCTCTTCGAGGTCCACGTCGGTGTCCCACGGCAGATCGGTCGTTGCGTTCCACTGGCCAGTCTTGGCCTTTTCATAGAGCTTGCGCAGTGCCGGCCGGGACAAGGTGTAATCCCACGTGAAGATGGCGTCTGCGTTGTCCTTGACGATGTGTTGAACTGCGTCGACATCGGTATTCGTCACAGCGAGGATCGCTTCGACGTCGTTCAATTCCCCGCGACCGATGAGGTCTTGGCTCTCGTGTTCGGTGATGCTCATGTTTGGTTCTCCTCTGAGTCGAGATTGGTGAGTTGGTTGAAGTGAAGTTCTGGACGTATCAAATCGGCTGGTGATGGAGGGCAGCGACGAACGGTGCAAAGAGTTTGCGTGCCGACGTCGGATCGGAGAGATCGAAGTGAATACTCGGCGCCAAGAAATGTGAGATCACGAGGCGCGTGACGAGTTCGACGAAGACTTCGGCTTCATCACGCTCGATGTAGTCGCCGACGAGTGGCGTGATGAATTCCGATGCCACTTGCAGGATTCGCGGCAATCCTTCGACTGTCAATGATTTGAGAGCCGAACCTTCCTCTGTTGCCAGCATCATGGCGAGGTGCTCGTCGTTTCTCATCTCACGTGTCGCGTAGACGGACACGTGCACAGCGAAGTCCAGCAATGAGTCGACGTCGACGATGCTGTTGCGCATGCCCTGGAAGAACTCCGAAAGTTCTCGAACCCGCAGCGCGTCGAAGAGAACGTCTTTCCCTCCGGGAAACAGTCGGTACAGAGTCGCTCGTGACACACCCGCCTCGACGGCGACATCGTCGATCGTCAACTTGGCGAGACCCCACCGATCGACACAGGAGCGCGCAGCAACGAGAATCCGCTCTTCCGGGGACGTGTCAACGGTCACCATGGGATGAGACACTAAGACCTGAGTTGTCTCAATGTCAACGCATCAATCCGAATTTCTTAATCCTGACTCCCCCTGTCGGGAATTCCTTGTAGAGTCCTCCTCCGCCCTTCGGGCTCAATCACCTTCGGGTTCACCTCATGGATGCAACTCCATCAGACCCCGTCCCCAACGAAAGGACCTTCATGAATTCTCGACTTCGTCGACTTTCAGTGATTCCGGCAGTGGCTATCGCTGCCACTCTCGTACTCGGTGCCTGCGGCGACGACTCCGGTTCGTCGTCGGATGGCACATCAGCGAACTCGTCCGAGTGCCCGACGATCAGCGAAGGAACGTTGACCATCGGCACAGGAACCCCCGCCTATTCGCCGTGGGTCGAGAACGACGCCCCGGAAAGCGGTGAGGGATTCGAAGCAGCAGTTGCACTCGCAGTCGCAGTCGAACTCGGATACGAGGGTGACGCGGTCGAATGGGTCCGCACGACTTTCGACGAGGCCATCCAGCCCGGTGCAAAGAACTTCGATTTCAACCTGCAGCAGTACTCGATCACCCCGGAGAGATCCGAGACGATCAGCTTCAGCGACGCCTACTACACGACCAACCAGGCCGTCGTGGCGCTTGCTGACTCTGCTGCCGCAGGAGCAACCACGGTTGCCGATCTGGTCGATGTCAAGTTCGGAGCTCAGGCAGGCACGACGAGCCTCGACTTCATCACCAACGTGATCAAGCCGAGCTCCGAGCCCTTCGTCTACGACGACAACGCGGGCGCCAAGGCTGCACTCGAAGCCGGTCAGATCGACGCCATTGTCGTCGACCTGCCCACGGCCTTCTACATTGCGGCCGTGGAAATCGAAGGTGCAGCTGTCATTGGCCAGTTCCCCGTCGATGCAGGTGGAACCAGCGACGAATTCGGCATGGTCTTCGAAAAGGGCAACCCACTCGTCGACTGTGTCAACGCAGCTCTCGCAACTTTGAAGGAGAACGGCACACTCGCAGAGATCGAAAAGACCTGGCTGAGCGACAAGACCGGTGCTCCGGTCATCAGCCTGGGCTGATCAATACCCCTCGATGACGCTACGGTGCCCGGGATGAGTGATCACCCGGGCACTGTCGCGTCTCGCAACGCTTCTGCCGACGAGCAACGGCTGAGGCGACTCCTCTACGAGCGCCGGCTGAAGCGGAGATCGATCGCGATCGCTGCCACATCGACGGTGATCGTGGTGGCACTCGTCGTGGTGCTGGTACCGATGACCCCTGGCTGGTACAAAGTGCGCCGCTCCTTCTTCAACGGAGATGTGCTCAGCGAAACCTTTCCCGGTCTGCTCAGTGCCTTCGTGAAGGACATCCAGATCTTTGCCTGGTGTGCACCGTGCATCATCGTCTGGGGAATGATTCTTGCAGTGTGTCGCAGTGTGCGGACTCCCGCTCTCTTCCCGCTCAGAATGTTGGCCGCCGCTTACACCGACATCTTTCGCGGCATTCCGGTGATCCTCACGATCCTGCTCATCGGGTTCGGCATTCCTGGACTCGGTCTTCCCCGACCGTGGAACAGTCCCTACATCTGGGGATCGGTTGCGCTGGTGCTCGCCTATTCCTCTTATGTTGCAGAAGTCTTCCGAGCAGGCATCGACAGTGTCCACGAGAGTCAGCGAGCTGCTGCTCGTTCACTCGGGCTGTCATCGAGTCAAACCATGAGGTTCGTCGTCCTCCCTCAGGCCGTCCGGCGCGTCGTGCCACCACTGATGAACGATTTCATCAGCCTCCAAAAAGACGTTGCGCTCGTCAGTCTCATCGGACCCATCGAAGTCCTTCGCCAAGCCGGTATCGACAAGTCGAAGTTCGCGAATTTCACCCCTTACGTGGGAGCAGCGATCATCTTTCTCCTCCTCACCATTCCCGAGACCCGCTTCGTCGACCATCTGATGGCTCGTGAACGCCGCCGCACATCCGGAACTGCTGTCCGATGAGCACACTCGAGATTTCGCCCAAACTGTCAATCGACCACGTCCACAAGGCGTTCGGGTCGACTCCAGTCTTGAATGGAGTCTCCCTCGACATCTCCTCGACCGAGGTCATCGCATTCGTCGGCTCGTCGGGATCCGGCAAGAGCACCCTTCTGCGATGCGTCAACCTTCTCGAATCGATCGACGCAGGTTCGATCCGTCTCGACGGAACCGACATCAGCACACCAGGATTCAAGCCCGATCCGGTGCGTCGACGTGTGGGTATGGTCTTCCAGAGTTTCAATCTGTTCCCACACATGTCCGTCGTCGACAATGTCTCCATCGGTCCACGTCGAGTGCTCGGTCGACCGTCAGCCGAAGCTCGTTCCACCGCCTTGGAACTACTCGAACGTCTCGGTCTCGCCGAGCGCGCACAGAGTTACCCTGATCAGCTCTCGGGAGGACAGCAACAGCGCGTGGCGATCGCTCGCTGTCTCGCCATGAATCCAGAGGTCATGTTGCTCGACGAGATCACGTCGGCCCTCGACCCGGAACTCGTCGGCGAAGTACTCGATGTCGTTCGCGAGATGAAGGATTCCGGCATGACGATGCTGCTCGCGACCCACGAAATGGGGTTCGCTCGAGAGATCGCGGATCGAGTGTGCTTCTTGCACGACGGCCAAGTGCTGGAGTGCTCGCCGCCCGATGAGTTCTTCACCAATCCTCGTCACGAGAGGACGAGGCATTTCTTGAAGCGAGTCACAGACTCCGGACGGATGTGAACCGCTCCCATCAAACGGGTCGGCGTCCACTCGATATTGCGCACACGTTCTGGCGACGGATGCAGAGATCGACTTCGTGCTCGAGATGCTCTTGATCCCACGCATTGAAGAAGTCTGCGTGGCCCGACCCGAGAGTTCCCGATGACAGGCGGAGATGAGAGATATCACCAGTGACCGGAAAGTGAACAGCGAAGATCAGTTGAGGAATGTGAACCGGATGAGACGACGGGCACTTTCCCTCTGAGGAATAGTGCACGTGTCGACGATGCCCGGGCGTATCGAGGTTCTTTCCGTCCCAGCAATCGGGAAACGTCACCGACAGCCGGACGTCCGCTCCGACCGGGCACACAGGTGGCAAGGCCCCCTTGCTAGCGCCGTGCCCACAACTCCACGAGACGACTTCCAAGGGCTGATCGGATGCTGCAAGGGGGTCACCAGCGATCATGGCCAGCCCGGGCGGATAGGAAACGACCGACGTTGGATCGACATCGATTCCAGCGCGATAGTAGGCAACGCTGTACTCGGGCTCGATCGGAGTTGCACCATCCATCAGCACCGGAACCCAGTACGCAGCTGTGTCACGGAAATCGTCACACGAGGTTTCCTGTCCGAGCAGATCATCCATCCGAGATGTCGCCGACGTCGTTTCGTTACCGAAGAACGCGTGCAGATGTGACGCCCCCGGCTGATCGGGATGGAGAATCGGGTCGTCGGCAGCCAGGTGGCTGAGTTCGCATTCGACGAGGAATTGACCGTCGTTTCCCTGAGGTCCGGCGATGATCCTGTCGGGTCGACCCATGACCGAAGCCGGATCGAGAACGAGATCGCCTCCATGATGCAGGGAGGCGATCTCGACTGAGGAAGTGTCAGGCGCTGCCTGTGGCTCCGTCGATGTCGCACATCCTCCAATGACAACAGCCAACGAAACCGTCGCCAGCGTGCGACGGATGCAACTCAGCAACTGCGTCGATCGACGAGGAGGCACGACGACAACACCGACCCGAATCAGGAGACCCGGTCCGGAACTTCGATCGAGTCGATGTCGATCTTGGGTGGCTTCGAACTCGCAGGTCGGGCCGGTGCGGTCGCAGCGTCGGGCATGTTCTCCAAAATGGGCAGACCAGGCAAAGGAGCTTCGTCGTACCGGACTCCTCGTCCCGTATCCGACTCGCGATTGAACCATTCGTTCATGTCGAGTGCATTTGCGAACCAGTCGCCACTCCCCTCACCGACGCCATCATTCGAACACGGTGCAAGAGCCTCGATGTCGTTCGGGGCGGATGTTGCGAATGTGTTACCGGAGAAACAGTTGCCGAGAGTCGACAGGTCGACTCCTGTCGATGCGAGCACGAGGTCTGCGATACGACTCTCCTCGACGACATTGTCGAAGACGCGTGACTCGAGCGGCTCCCACGTGATCGTTCCTTCGGGAGCCTTC
The DNA here is from genome assembly GCA_044233375.1 of Ilumatobacteraceae bacterium. Taxonomy (GTDB): domain Bacteria; phylum Actinomycetota; class Acidimicrobiia; order Acidimicrobiales; family Ilumatobacteraceae; genus Casp-actino8. The sequence goes on along the minus strand of JBIIKC010000018.1, from coordinate 2,162 downwards.
GTCTCGAGTTTTCGCGACTCCGCACACGACAGTGGCCAGTTCTCTCGCGGCGTCAGTTCGTCGCTCGGATTCCATTCCAGATAAGGAGCCAGTGCGATTCCGAACTGGTCATGATCCCAAACCCTGTTGTTGCGAACCGTGTCCTGAATGCCACCCGAGACAAAGATGCCCGAACCCATGAACAGAACGGCCCATCGGAAAGCCGCTGTGTCGGGTTGATTGTTCGAGTAGACACGGTTTCCTGCGATCACGGTGTCCCGCTGCGGATAGCAAAGCTCGTAGGTTCCGCTGTTCGGCACGATGCCCATTCGATTGAAGCGAAACGTCGAATTGACGACGAACAGATTCCCTCCGGCATTCGTTCCCGAATAGCCGAGCGCATTGTGCTCGGACACCACATCGGTGATGACGGCATCACACGGATAACACTGTCCGATGTAGAAGCCGGACGATGTGCTCCCAGCCGCATACGAATGCTCGAACAATCCACCGACGGCATCGAATGCGTAGATGCCGTAGTCGCCATTGCGCACAGCAGACAGATACGAACCTCGGTACCCGGTCACTCCCGTCCACAAGAAACCGTTGCGTTCGTAGTTCATTGCGGTCATGTTCTCGATGCTCACACCATCGGCTCCGACCACCTCAATGCCGTTCTGACGTTTGAACTCGCCGTCGAGAATGACTTCGTTGCGCTCGAGACCGCGAATGACGATGTTGTCAGTCGTCACCTCGACGTCTTCGTAGTAGACGCCAGGGGCGATGAGAACGAGGTCGCCCTCCTGTGCCGCGTCGACGGCCTTCTGAATCGTCGAATAGTCCGCCGGCACTTCGAGCACAACGCCACTGGCTCGTGCTGCCTCGGCATCTTCGGCATCACCGGACCCTCCGCAAGCAGCGAGCACGAGGACCCCGATCACGCCGATCAGAGCGAACCCGGACCTTGCAAATCGTCGGCTATCGGTTGTCAGCGATGTCGATTCAAGTGATTGCACCCACCCAGTATGACCCTAGGCGGTCGGTAGCTGGTAGTCAGCGAAGCGGTCGCGCAGAGTCTTCTTCGAGAACTTGCCGACGCTCGTCTTGGGCACTTCGTCGATGAACACGACATCATCAGGAACCTGCCATTTGGCAACCTTTGAACCCAGATAGTCGAGCACAGCGTCCTTTTCGAGCGTTGCTCCGCTTTCGAGGACGACACAGGCCAGTGGCCGCTCGGACCAACGCGGATGTGGGACGCCGATCACGGCGGCCTCACGAATCTGGGGATGAGCCATGAGTTCGTTCTCCAGTTCGACCGAACTGATCCACTCGCCTCCGCTCTTGATCAGATCCTTGGTTCGATCGAGAAGTCGAATCCGACCGCGGGGATCCACCGACGCAACGTCTCCAGTGCGCAGCCATCCGTCATCGGTGAAGCTCTCACCTGCTCTCTCGTCGTTGTAGTAGGTCGCAGCGATCCAGTTGCCGCGACACTGCAGTTCTCCACTGGACTCGCCATCCCACGGCACGCTCGACGTCGTCCCAGGCTCCACCACTCGGCACTCGACACCGAAAACGGTGCGTCCGACCTGCGTGCGCAGATCGGCTTGCGCATTCACGTCGAGCATCAGCTGATCGGAATCGAGGTGACAGATCGCCGCCAACGGACTGGTTTCCGTCATCCCCCACGCTTGGAGAATGGGCAGTCCCGTCTGCTCGCGGTAGGCCTCGGACAACGCGCGCGGAACAGCGGATCCTCCACACGGGATCGCCCGAAGACTCGATGTGTCACGACCTTTCAATTCGGGGAGGACACCCATCCAGATAGTCGGAACTCCGGCTGCCACTGTGACATGTTCGTTCACAATCAGATCGGCCACCGCCTTGCCGGACAGATCGGGACCCGGCATGACGAGGTTCGATCCTGCGGCAACGGCTGCGTGAGCAAGACCCCAGGCATTGGCGTGGAACATGGGAACGACGGGAAGGATCGTGTCACGTTCGCTGATTGCCAAACCGTCGGCCATCATTGCCGCCATCGTGTGGAGGAACGCACTCCGATGTGTGTAGACGACACCCTTGGGATTGCCGGTGGTTCCGCTCGTGTAACACATACTCGCCGCCAAGTTTTCGGGATGGTCGACGAATGTCGCTGGCTCAGCCTTGCTGAGCAGTTCCTC
>JBIIKC010000288.1:0-2733 GCA_044233375.1 Ilumatobacteraceae bacterium | reverse complement strand
TTGACGATCATCTCGACATCGAGTTGCGCGTGGGTTTCAGCCGAGAAGCTCATGAAGCACCTTCTTCGTGCACACCATCGCGTAGGACCGTCGCTGATCTGCTGTTGCCTGAAAGTCGTCATTGGGTGCCAATGCCTCGGCGAAATATCCCGACAAACGACGATCGAACTCCTCGTCGGGCCAGGAAGACATCACGTCGAGTGAACCGAGGTCGACCCGGAGAGGCGCCGAAGCCACACCGAAGAGAACAAGATCGGGATTCGTCATTCCCCGCGCCAAAGACCCCACGGCACCAGTCATTGCAAACGCCCCACGACATCGCGCAATTTCATGAAATCCATATCGTCGCTCGATCGCCTCACGACCGATGACGATGTGCGCAAGGATCTCGTCATCGGAAAGCGCCGTCGTATAAGCGCCAAGGAAGAAATCCCCCGCGGAAACTCTCCGACGTCCGTTCGGTCCGAGAATCTCCATCGTTGCGTCCATGAGCACCATCAACGCCGGCAATTCCGAGGAGGGATCCGCGTGTGCGATGTTCCCCCCCACGGTTCCGCGACTTCGAATCTGTGGATGGCCGATGTGCGACACAGCGCGCGAGAGAACCGGGAGGATCTGCTGGATGTCCGCATTGCGTTCGACAGTCCGCTGCGCCACCATTGCTCCAATCCGGATTTCGGTGGAGGACACAGACATGACAGAAAGTTCGTCGATTCCACTCACGTCGATGACTTTCCCCGGTGTCGCCAAGCGAAGATTGAGAAGCGCCACAAGACTTTGACCGCCGGCGATCACCTTGGCATCGCCATCCGAATCCGCAAACGCGCGCCACACGTCGTCGTAACTCGTAGCTCGCACGAGGTGCAATGGCGCAGGTTTCACGGCGTGGACCTCGCGGATGTCACAGACGCGAGATCTCGAGGCGCCAGTAATCCCACTGGGCGTTGATCTCTTCTTGGGTCAGTCCGACGCTGAGCCCGTCGGACTTGATCTCGTCGGCAGCGATCGGAACGCTGCCGCCCATGGCGTCGACCGTGGCCTGCAGTTTTGCTGCGCGCTCGAGGCTGATCTGGCGCACGCACGCCGTTGCCATGCAGTCACCCACGGCAACACTGCCGTGTCCGTGCAGAAGAACGAAGGGACGATTGCCCATCGTGGCCGCAAGGTCGGCAGCAAGTTCCGGTGTGTCGATCTGAATGGACTTCATGTGCACCGGAACGCCCTGAGACACCTCGGTACACAGATGCCACAGCGGCTGAAGCGGTCGATTCGAGACGCTGAAGGCAATGCAGTTGGCTGGATGGGCATGCACAATCGCATGCACGTCGGGTCGGGCTTTGTAGATCTCCGTGTGAATGAAGCGCTCACCTGGTCCACAGATCGAGGGATCGAGCGGCTCTCCATCCATGTCGATGATCGCAACGTCCTCTGGTCCGATCTCGGTCAGCAATTTCACTGCGAAGTGCGTGTCTCCCAAAATGGCGACAAGGTTCGTCCCTTGGATCCGCACGCTCGGATGTCCGAACGGACCGATCAGTTTCTCGCGGGCCAGGATGCGCGTGGCATCTGCGACATCTTGCTTTGCAGCGAGGACTGCCGCGCCGGTGCCATCGATTGTGGTCATGGAACTGTCTCCTTTTCAATCTTGGTAGGGGGTGATGTTGAGCATGTGCAATGCTTTCGTGCGGGTGTAGCTCCGCAGGGACTCCATGGATCCTTCGGACCCGAGGCCACTGTCCTTGTATCCGCCGAACGGAGTGTCCAGATAGTGCTGACCGCGTCCGTTGATCCACACGCAGCCGGCTTCCACTTTGCGGGCAGCATCGAGCGCCCAGCCGTAGTTGTTGGTGATGACGTTGGCGGTGAGTCCGTAGTTGGTGCGATTGGCAATCTGCATCACATCTTCGAACTTCTTCCAAGACATGACTGAGAGCACCGGTCCGAAGATTTCCTCACGTGCGATGAGATGCTCTGGCGCAACATCGTCGAACAGAGTGGGAGCGACGTAGTAGCCGCCGTGTTCCCCAGCCGCATCGGGTCGATCTCCCCCGAGAACGAGGCGCGACGTCCGACGTCCTTCGTCGATGAAGCCCATGACTCGCTCGGCTTGAGCGCTCGAGACGAGCGGTCCCATCGTCGTCGTCGGAGCGAGTGCAGGCCCGACGACAATCGCGGTCATGCGAGCATGCAGAGCCTCCACAACTTCAGCTCGTAAGGACTCGTGCACGAGAAGTCGCGAAGTCGATCCGCAGCTCTGACCCTGGGAGGACTCGAAGTTCATCGCCGCAACAGCCTGTTCCGCGACGAAGGCAGGATCTGCGTCCGGAAACACGATCATTGGGTTCTTGCCACCGAGTTCGACCGTGACGTTCTTCAAATACCCGCTCTGAGCAGCGGCTTCGATCACGCGCAAACCTGTCTCGCGCCGCCCGGTGAACCCGATACGGCGTATGTCGGGATGTGCCACGACCGCCTCTCCCGTGGTTCGGCCATCGCCCGTGAGCACCGAGAGCACTCCGTCCGGGAGGACTGTGCTCGCCAACCGACCGAACTCGAGCGGTGCGATCGGCGTCTGATCGGGGGCCTTGAGCACCACGGTGTTGCCCGCCACCAATGGAGCGGCAATGTGGTAAGCGCTGAACATCAGCGGATGGTTGAACGGAATGATGCGGGCCACCACGCCGTAGGGCTCGGTCAACGTCATGTGCAGTCCGTCGGGTGAGGCCGACAGAG
>JBIIKC010000287.1:0-2743 GCA_044233375.1 Ilumatobacteraceae bacterium | reverse complement strand
TGACGACGCACGACTCGCTGGGCAAGTTCCTCTCCGGTCTCGGTGAGAGTGATGCAATTCGATTCCGTGGTGACGAGGCCCGCCTTCGTCAGGCGATCGATCATCTGCGAAACCGAAGCCCGGCTCACGTTCAAGCGGTCGGCGATCCGGGCTCGGATGACGTCCATGTCGTCTTCGTGCATCTCGTAGATCGCTTCGCAGTATTCCTCGAAGGCGGGATGGCGTTCCGAGCTGCCGATCATCGAATCAGACTACCTGTTGGTTCGAGGTGCCTTCGGTGGCGGATTGGGGTCCCGAGCACGCTCTGACACTCGACACACCTGAATCGAGTTGGATCAGTCGACGACGAGTGACGGGATGAACAGCCGAGAAGCAGGTGTGCTGGCCGTGAGCGCGTCTGCGGCGAGAATGACTGCGGCGCCCGTATAGGCGGTTCGCTCACCATCAGGGAACGTCTCGAGAGTCGGATAGACGATGCCCGTGTAGTACGAACCGTCATCGGTTCGATGCGCGCGCGTCCATGCGAGCAGATCCATCGCCGTGTCGATGTCACCGATCGCCGTGTGAGCGAGCGAACACTCGGCCGTCTCGGCAGCAGTCACCCAGGGTTCGTCGCTGACGCAGCGAATGCCACGTCCATCCATGGCGAAGGTATCCCAGCCTTCTGCGATGCGAGTCTTCGCCTGATCCCCGTCCATGGCATTGGTCAGGATCGGGTAGTACCAATCCATTGCCCAGCGATCTTTGGGTTCGAATGCATGTGGCCGAGTGATGATTGCAGCCCGCAATTCGTCTGCTGCATCTTTCCACTCGGGTCGACATTGCCCGACGAGACCAGCGAGTTCGATTGCGCAGGTGAGTGCATGCCAGATGCTGGACGATCCGGTCAGAAGTGCATAATCCCAAGGTTGGGTGTGCTCTTCACGAGCCCACAAAATCGTTCCGTCGTGACGGCGCATCGACAGAACCCATGTCATCGCTTTGTCGATGGTGGGCCAGATGTAGTCGACGAAACCGCGGTCCCCGGTCACGAGCCAGTGGTGCCAAGCGCCTGCGGCGATGTAGGCGCAGACGTTCGTATCGAGTTTGGGCTCCTTGACGATGCCGCCCGGAAGGTAATAGTTGAACCACCATCCGTCGCGGTGTTGTGTGTCGACGAGCCACTCGTAGGCGCGCTCGGCGTTGCGGTGGAGACCGGCGATGTCGAGTGCAATGGCGGTCTCGACGTGGTTCCACGGGTCACAGTGACCGTCCTCGAACCACGGGATCATGCCGTTGTCGAATTGCAGAGCAGCGATCGACTCGGCGGTCTGGACGACTTCATCGGCGCTCAGCACTCCCTCGATGTGGGGAACCGAGATCTGGGGGACCGAGGTCATGCAGAAGCCCTTTCGTATGCCCCCGAATGGCTTCGAGACTCGTCGGAGGCCTCGACCGAATTCGGGACCGGCATCTTACGGGCGTAGATGATGAGACTCTTGCCGAGGAGCGGAGACAGTGCTCGATCCAGGATTTTCATCGATTTCGGCTGTTCGATGATGTCCCATTCGAGGAACTTTCGGTAGCGAGCAACCATGGGGTGGTCGTCGCGCCGAGGGCCCACCGCACATTTCAGCCACCAATACGGAGAGTGGAGAGCGTGAGCGTGATGGGATCCGATGATGGACAGTCCCGCCGCCCGCAACTTCGATTCGAGTTCGGTCTGGGAATAGATGCGCACATGCCCACCGACGGACTTCGGAGCGTGGTACTCGTCGCTCAGTTTCCAGTTGATCTTCTCGGGCCACATCGACGGCACAGTGCACGCGAATGTGCCCCCGACTCGAAGCACGCGCACCAGTTCATCGATCGCTGCGACATCGTTCTGAATGTGTTCGAGAACTTCCGAGGTGATCACACGGTCGAAAGTTGCGTCCGCAAACGGCAGATGAGTCGCGTCGCCTCGCAGGCAGCCCACCAGGCGATCGGCAGGAATGTCTCCCGCTTCGATCATTGCGCCGAACGTGGCTCGTGTGGTGCGAACTTCGTCATCGGCGTAATCGAGTGCGACGATTCGCCCGCCTCGACGAGCGACCTCGAAGGCGTGACGACCGAATCCTGCACCAGCATCGAGAACACGATCCCCGGGAGCAAGTTCGAGACGGTCGAATCGGACGGTGAGCATCAGGCGATCCTCCCATTGCGCTGCAACTTGGCTTGGTTCTCGGGCATTGCGAGTACTTCTCGATACTGATCCACTGTCTGCTCGGCGCATCGGCGCCAGGTCCAGCGTTCGACAACTCGCTGCCGGCCACGTGCTCCAACGGCTGCGCGCAGCGCCGGATCATCGAGGCCTCGGCGGATCGTTGCTGCGAGCGCCTCGGCATCACCGGCTACACACGACAAGACCGTGTCGCCATCGATGCCTGTTACTTCGGGAAGTGCGCCGCCGTCGGTGGCGACGAGACAGATGCCAGTGCACATCGCCTCGATCGCAGGGAGGCTGAAGCCTTCGTACAGCGACGGAACGACTGCGAGTTCGGCTTCGGCGTACAGCTCGACGATGCGTTCGTCGCTGACTCCTGACACGAACTGAATGTGCGGAGCGAGACCCAGCTTGTCGATGAGGTCCATGCTCTTGCCGGGCTTGGGTTTGCCGATGATCGTGAGCGTGACATCGCGTTCGGTGCGCAATTTCGCGACCGCCTCGAGAAGGTAGGCGAGGCCTTTGAGCGCAACGTCTGCAGACGCAGTGGTGATCAAT
>JBIIKC010000286.1:0-2746 GCA_044233375.1 Ilumatobacteraceae bacterium | reverse complement strand
GCGCCGACTCTCGGCGAGCAGACCATGTTCCGTGTCGGTGCCGAACTCGAACGTCGAGCACCAGGGCGATTTGCTGGAGGTCGATGATGTCGGACACTGATGAGCGGGCAACGGACTCCGCGCACGAAACCAACGAGAGATTCATGATCGATGGCTACGAACTCGTGTGCGGACTCGAGGTCCACGTCGAGTTGGCAACGGTAACGAAGTTGTTCTCTGCAAGTCCGAACCGATTCGGTGACGACCCGAACACCAACATCGATCCTGTGACGCTGGGTCTGCCGGGAGCCTTGCCTGTTCTCAATCGACATGCAGTCGAACTCGCAATGAGAATCGGCTTGGCATTGAACTGCACGGTTCAGCCGAGCACGTTCCATCGCAAGAACTACTTCTATCCCGACATGCCGAAGGCCTATCAGATTTCGCAGTACGACCAGCCGATCAATGTCGACGGTTGGTTGGAGTTGCCCGGCGGCAAGCGCATCGGTGTCGAACGTGCACATCTCGAAGAGGACACTGGCAAGAGCACCCATATCGGTGGTTCGGGAGGTCGAATCCACGGAAGCGACTTTTCACTCATCGACTTCAACAGAGCAGGGGTGCCACTCGTCGAGATCGTCGGTCGTCCCGATATCTCGACTCCGGATGAAGCTCGGCAATACCTGGCGGAGTTGCGACAGATTCTGATCGCCGTTGGAGCCTCGGACGCGAAGATGGAGGAGGGATCGATGCGTTGCGACGCCAACGTCAGCGTGCGAAAGCCCGGAGACCCCCTCGGGACGCGTTGCGAGATCAAGAACGTCAACTCGATTCGCTCACTCGGCAAAGCAATCGAGTACGAAGCTCGGCGTCAGGTTGCTCTCATCGAAAGTGGAGAGACGATCAGGCAGGAGACTCGCCACTGGGACGAAACGGATGGTCGCACGCACACCCTCCGCACCAAAGAGGATGCCGACGATTATCGCTATTTCTTGGAGCCGGATCTCGTACCACTCGTTCCGGAAACTGCGTGGATCGAAGCCGTCCGGGCTGCCTTGCCCATGCTTCCTCGAGAGCGTCGACACCGTCTTGCTGAGGCAACGGGGATGGCTGCAGACAGCGAGTCCGTGATGGTGGTCGTCGAACGCGGACAGGACGACTACGTGCTGAGCGTGGGGGACAGCGGTGCAGATGTCGTGCGTGCACTTGTGCATGTGAAGGAGGCGTACGCCGAACAGGGGTCGCAGCCGATCGTGCCTGCTGGTGATCTTGCTGGCCTGATTCTCATGGAGACGAGCGGCAAACTGACTTCGACTCAAGCCAAACAGATTCTCGCCGACATCGTTTCAGCGGGCGGGGGAGATGCTGTTGCGCTCGCCGCGGCACGAGGATTCGAGGCGATGGACGAGTCGGCTCTCGAGGGTTTGGTGGAGCAAGTCATCTCATCCCAAGCCGAGGCCTGGAGCAAGTTCTGTGCTGGCGAGGACAAGGCCATGGGCGCCCTTGTCGGAGCAGTGATGAAGGCCAGTCAAGGCAAGGCCGATGGAAAAGCCGTGACGGCGCTACTCCAGAGCAAGCGAACATCCTGACCGCAGATCGAGTCGTCTTCTACAAGGCGCCGGACCCGATCAGATCGATTGCGCGTCGGCACGTGCGGTGGAAGGCATCCGCCGACATCAAGAGATGGTCGAGAGGTGTGTCTTCTTCCTTGGTGTGACTGAGACCGTTGGTCGATGAAGAAAAGATCATCACTGTCGGGATGGATCGAGCAGTTTCACTTGCGTCGTGCAATGCACCACTCGGAAGCACGATGTCGTGTCCCTCGACTTCTCGAACGCTGTTTCGGGCTGCATCGAGAAGCAGTGGGTGGAAGGGCATCGGAGGAATGCGGAAGATGTGTTCCCATTCGACCGTGCAACCCTCGTCACCTGCTGCTGTCTCAGCCGCCGCTTGACACTCGGCGAACATCGTGGCCAAGACATCAGCATCGATGTGCCGCATGTCGAGGGTGATCGTCGTTTCGCCGGCAACAGCGGTGACGACACCCGGCTTGCAGGCAACTGCTCCCACGGTGGTGACCCCATCGTATTTGTCGCCGATTTCGGCTACTGCCAATGCGAACCGCGATGCTGCGCGGAAACTGTCGCGACGCATCTTCATGGGCATTGTTCCCGCGTGAGCCGCTTGACCGCGGAAGATGAGTCGTTCGCGTTCGATGCCCTTCGTACCGGTGACTGCGCAGATTCCCTTGTTCATCGATTCGAGAATCGGACCTTGCTCGATGTGCACCTCGACGTATGCCTTGATGTCGTGTTGGCGCGTACGAGCCTCGTCGAGCTTCTCGATGTCGACGCCATGCTCGGCGAGAATCAGCGGAAGGGAATTTCCTTCTTTGTCCGTGAGTCCCCGCAGGATGTCGACATCGAGTGTTCCCATCATGGCGGCAGAACCGAAAAGTGATCTGCTGAAGCGAGCCCCCTCCTCGTCGGCCCAATCGACGAGAGCAACCGTGACTGGAGGAGTGCCTTCTCGAGCGAGTGAACGGAGCAATTCCAAACCGGCCATGACGCCGAGAGCGCCATCGAGCCATCCACCTTTGGGAACGCTGTCCAAATGGCTCCCGACGACGAGTGTGTCCGAACTCTGGCCGCGCAGGTATGCCCAGAGGTTTCCGGCTTCGTCGACTTCGACTTCGACGGGCAGAGTCGCCAAGCTCTCTCTCAGGAAGTTGCGTGCGGCCACCCAATCCGGCGTCCAACACAATCGG
>JBIIKC010000285.1:0-2747 GCA_044233375.1 Ilumatobacteraceae bacterium | reverse complement strand
CCTTCCTTCGACATCGACATCGACATCGATATCTCGAACTACACGCGTGAATCCGACCTCCCGGACACACTCTGATCAGTCGAGCAATCTGAGGGGTCAGTCCACGCTCACTCGTGTGGGCCGACCCCTCTCGATCAGATCGACCTCCTAATCGTCGATCTTGGGTGTCGAGCGGGCGGGCAAGATCTTGAACGCGATGATCGATCCCATGAATGCAATGACGGATACGACGAGACATGCCGTTCCGAAGCCGCTCATGAAGGATTCGCTGACTGCCTCCATGACCTGTTCCTGAACTGCCGGTGGGCTGTTCTGAACCACCGAGTAGGCAGCGCCGACGGAGTCCTGGGCCTGTTCGTACACACCCTCGGGGAGGGCTTGGAGAAGTCCGGGAATCAGTCCGAAGGTTTCGAGGATCTTCGGTGTGTAGAGGCTGATGAAGATCGAGCCGGTGATTGCAACACCAAGAGTGCCACCGAGCTCACGTGAAATGTCATTGACAGCCGATGCCACCCCGGCTCGTTCACGCGGGACCGACCCCATGACAGCCTCGGTGCTCGGAGACGTCACCAGCGAGAGCCCGTTGGCGATGAGCAACATCGAAATCACGATCGGTCCCCAATATGCAGTGTCGGCATCGATCTGACTGACGATCAGGAAACCGATGGACATGTTGAACAGCCCTGCAGTCACAACACGCGTGGTTCCCCAGCGCAAGGCTGCACGCGCCGCCAAGGGGGCAGTGACCCCAGCTCCAATGGCGAACGGCAATGTGCGCAGGCCCGATTCGAGGGGCTCGTACCCGCGGACGAACTGGAAGTACTGGGTCACCAAGAAGGTGAAACCGAACAGGCACAAGAACGCGATTCCGATCGATCCCGTTGCGGCGCTGAATCGCGCATTCCGAAAAAAGGTGACATCCAACAGGGGTTCACTTCTCCGTGACTCGTATCGGATGAAGATTGCGAGTGCAAGAGCGGCGATCACGAATCCGGAAGTGCTTTCGACACTTCCCCAGCCCCAGTGGGGTGATTCGATCACCGTGAAGACGAGAACCCCGACAGCGATCACCGATAGTAGGAGACCGATGATGTCGAATCTGCCACGGTGAGGTTCGCGCGATTCGGGGATCAGGAAATGTCCGATCAAGAGGGCAATCACGACGATTGGGATGTTCACAAGGAAGACCGACCCCCACCAGAAATGCTCGAGGAGAAAACCTCCAGCAACGGGACCGAAGGCGACTGCCATGCCTGACACCGCCGACCAGAGTCCGATCGCTTTGGCGCGTTCGATGGGATCGACGAACAAGTTGGTGATGATCGCCAATGTTGCGGGAAAGACGAGTGCAGCACCGATGCCCATTGCTCCGCGCCAGATGATCAAACTGTCAGCCGAATCGGCGAACGCTCCGAATCCGCTGAAGATGGCGAACAGGACGAGTCCGATTTGAAGCGCTCTCTTGCGTCCCCAGCGATCTCCGAGTCCACCACCAGCCAGGAGTAGACAGGCGAAAACCAGTGCATAGGCGTCGACGATCCATTGAAGTGACGTGACCGAGGCATCGAGCTCGCGCTGCAGTGTCGGCAGAGCGACGTTGACGATCAGGTTGTCGACGACGACGAGAAAAACACTGGCGCTGAGAATCGCCATGACCCACCATCGGCGTTCGTAGGCGCGCTGATGCTCACGAGTGAATCGGGTGGTCGGTCCGGTGGGTGCATTCGACATGCTTGACATTGTCTACTGCCATCTAGACATTGTCAAACGTAGGCTGTCCCCATGTCGGTCCAACGAGCGGTTCTCGATGCAACTCTGGAGATCATCGCCGTCGACGGCCCGGACCTCGTCTCGATGCGAGAGGTGGCTCGGCGGGCCAATGTCAGTCATCAGGCGCCGTATCACCACTTCGGCGACCGATCAGGAATATTTGCGGCTATCGCAGCGGAGGGCTTTTCGTTCCTGACATCTCAGTTCGAGAACGTCATCGAGCTGGACCCGGGTTCTGCTCGGCGATGTTTCGAGGCGTACGTGACAGTTGCTCTCGAACACCCCGCGCATTTTCGTGTGATGTTCAGATCCGACTTGAACGGACTCGACTCTCACGAGGCCACCCGAGAAGCTGCGGACAAAGCATTTCAAGAGTTGTTGAAGATGGTGGAACATACGACCGGGCGCCCGAGTGACGATCGAGAATCTTTCATCTGGGCGACCTTGCTCTGGTCGACCGCACATGGTCTGGCGACATTGATCCTGGATGGACCCCTGCCTCCGAAAGTGCCGGCACACATGACCATTGATTCGGTGATCCGCGACGTCGTCGATCTGATGAGTGGAATGGTGGAAAGACAGGCTTCACGCATGGGTTTGACACCGCATCGGTGAAGTGACCGGAGCCTCCGCCCTCGTTTCTCTTCGGAGTCGAACTACTCGACAATGCAGCCGAGGTCGGCCTTGTTGCCTTGATCGACCCAAGCCACGACACCTGTCGCCTCGTGACCTGATTGGCTGAACGAGCACGGTGCCCCGATCGAGAGTCCGGTACAGGTACCCTTTTCACCACGTGGTCCCATTGGTCCTGGTGTTCCTTGGATACCGGGAAGACCTTGCGGTCCTACCGCACCGGCGGCTCCAGGGGCGCCGGGTTCTCCTGCAAGTCCCTGCATTCCGTTGATACCGACGATTCCTGACTCACCCGTTGCGCCCACGGCTCCGTCTGCTCCAGGCACTCCCGCAGGTCCGATTGC
>JBIIKC010000284.1:0-2759 GCA_044233375.1 Ilumatobacteraceae bacterium | reverse complement strand
ACGCAGCCCCAGATGTACAAGGCCATCGCAGAGAAGAGGAGCGCTCGCAAGATCTACGTCGAGACGTTGGTCGGGCGCGGCGACATCACTGTGGAGGAGGCCGAGCAGGCGCTCGAAGATTTCCAGCGCAAATTGCAAGCGGCACTCGACGAGACGCGCGCTCATGCGCCTGGGCCGGTCAAGGCTGCGCGTCCTCCTGCTCCGATCGGCGTGCTCCCGCATGTCGATACCGGAGCCAGCCGGTCGAAACTGGACACAGTCTTCGCCCAATTGACGAACTACCCGGGCGACTTCACTGTTCATCCGAAGTTGGCGAAACAATTCGAATCGCGCTCGAAGATGTATCACGAGCAAAGCGAAGTCGAGTGGGCGACCGCAGAGGCACTCGCATTCGGGACCCTCGTTCTCGAGGGCTTCCCGGTTCGTCTCGCCGGCGAAGACTCGCGTCGAGGCACGTTCAGTCAGCGCCATGCGGCTCTCGTCGACTACGTCAATGAGAATGTGTGGATTCCGATTGCGGAATTGCCCGACGCCCAGAAGTTCTGGGTCTTCGACACGATCCTCAGTGAATACGCCGCTGTGGGTTTCGAGTACGGGTACGCGCAAGCCAACAAGAACGCTCTCGTTCTCTGGGAGGCTCAGTTCGGTGACTTCGTCAACGGTGCTCAGATCATCATCGACCAGTACATCGTCGCAGCCGAAGACAAGTGGCACCAGACGAATGGCCTCGTACTTCTTCTTCCACATGGTTTCGAAGGACAAGGGCCCGAGCACAGCTCCGCTCGAATCGAGCGTTTCTTGACCCTGTGCGCCGAGGACAACATTCAGGTCGTCAATGCAACGACTGCGGCGCAGTACTTCCACGTGTTGCGACGTCAGATGCATCGAGAGGTGCGCAAGCCTCTCGTGATGTTCACGCCGAAACAGCCATTGCGAATGGCTCAGTCGAGATCCAAGGTGGCCGACCTCGAGTCGGGGTCCTTCCAGGAGGTCCTCGACGATCCATTCGTGACCGATCCTTCGGCGGTCCGCCGTGTCGTGTTCTGCTCCGGCAAGGTTGCGTGGGACGCGATTGCCGAACGCGATCGGCGCCGGTCACCCGTCGCAGTGGTGCGAGTGGAGCAGCTCTATCCATTCCCCATCGATCAGATGATGGCGGTACTTGCTCGGTATTCGAGTGCACAGGAAGTCGTGTGGTTGCAGGAAGAGCCGAGCAACATGGGACCTTGGAACTTCGTCGAACACCGCTTCTGGAGAGTCAAGGAGCAGGGTTACGACTTGCGCCACGTCGCTCGAGTCGAGAGTGGGTCGCCCGCAACCGGTTCGAAGACCGTGCACGATCAGGAACTTGCCGATCTTCTGGAGTCGACGTTTTCCGGTCTGTGAACCGGTCATTCGGAATTTCCCAAGTCGTGAACACCTGAATTGTGAACACCTGAATCGTGAACACCTGAATCGTGAACTGGACGATCAGGAGCGCAAGCGCATGCCGAGCACGTCTTCCAACTCGGAGATCGCTTGATCGGAAGACAGGACTTTGATGGTCGTCATTCCCATGGCAGCTGCTGGTTTCAGGTTCACCCCGAGGTCATCGAGAAAGACGCATGTCGACGGGTGGACGTCGAGTGCCTTGCACGCGATCTCGTAGAACTCGACCTCCGGCTTTCGACAACCAACCTTCGAGCTCTCGACAACCGTGTCGAACAGGCTCATGACATCGGTGACCGCAAGAGCTCGCTCTGCTACTCCCTCATCCGGATCCCTATCGGTCGAATCGAGGACGTTGTTGGTCAGACAGGCGGTCTTGAATCCTTTTTCTTTCACGATGCGTAGGGCGTGCACCATTTCGGGCCGAATATCGCCGCGCAGAAGTTGGAGAACGTCGTATCCCCGAATGTCGAAGCCGAGCCTCCGAGCTTCGACTGCGAAGGCGTGGTCGAATTCGGCCGGCGAGATCTCACTGCGTTCGAATCGAGCCCAGGCATTGGCGTCGGGGTTGCTGGCATTGATCGAGCGGATGGTGTCGAGGGGCAGGCCACGTTCGGCCTCGTAGCGCTGAAAAGCCTCGAAGGGACTGCTGAGAATCACGCCTCCGAAATCCCAGAACACAGCGGCGTAGGAAGTTGAAGCGGTCACATCTGGATCGTAGGACGATCGCCGTGTCGGGCCGTCATCCATGCTTGACTGAAAGGGTCATGGTGAAGCACGTCATTGTCGATGGATCGAATATCGCTACAGAGGGTCGGTCGAAACCGAGTCTGAAGCAGTTGCACGAGGCCGTCGTGGCCTTTCTGGAGGAGCACCCCAAGGCCGCTGTCACCGTGATCGTCGACGCAACGTTCGGGCATCGGATCGATTCGAAAGAGGTTTCTGCGTTCAATCGTGCTGTCGAGCACAACGAGCTCGTCACTCCGCCTGCAGGAACTGTCGGACGAGGCGATGCATTCGTGCTGAGCATTGCAGAGAAGGCTGGTGCCTCGATACTTTCCAACGACAGCTATCAAGAGTTCCACGGACAGTACAAGTGGCTCTTCGATGAAGGGCGCTTGATCGGAGGAAAGCCTGTTCCTCATGTGGGTTGGGTGTTCGTCGAACGCCTGCCGGTGCGCGGCGAGAAGAGTCGCATGTCCGAACGTACCGCGAAGAAGGCGGGGGACCGCGCAGCGGGGGTGACCCGCAAAGTGAGCGCCGCCGCGATGAAGCCGATGCCCGTGCCGAAGACTCCGCCACCGGGCTCGACACTTCCCGCAAAGAAGTCG
>JBIIKC010000283.1:0-2774 GCA_044233375.1 Ilumatobacteraceae bacterium | reverse complement strand
ACAGCGTCAGGAGCGCCTTCCGATGAGCGAACAACCCCTGCTCCCCGCTGGACCGCTCGACCATCGGTGCAGACGGGAACGTTCTGTCTGCTGAGGACGAGTGCCGTGGGGCCAGAAGATGTCAGTGCAACTGAGAGAGCATGGGCTGTCTCGTTCGCGTCCGCTGGGCGGATCACTTGCAAGCCCGGGATCGAACGCAACGAGGGCAACTGCTCGATCGGCTGGTGAGTTGGACCATCTTCGCCGACTCCGACTGAGTCGTGGCTGAAAACGAAGATACATTTCGCGCCTGACAGAGCTGCCAGACGGATCGCCGGCTTCATGTAATCGAGGAAGACGAAGAATGTTCCTCCAACTGGAATGACACCTCCGTGGAGAGCCATACCCACCATCGTCGATCCCATGGCGTGTTCTCGAATACCGAAGTGGATCTGGCGGCCCTGCGGCTCGTCGGCTGACATGGCACTCTGCCCAGAGAGTTTCGTCCCAGTATTTCCCGTGAGGTCGGCGGAGCCACTGACAAGCCCTGGATGTGAAACGAGGCAGGCATCGAGTGCTTTTTGAACAGCCACACGAGTTGCGATGCTCTCTCCTGTGTCGAAGACAGGCAATGTCCAATTCGGTGGATCCGACATGACACAGTTCCACTCTTCTTGCAGACTGTGATCCGAAAGACGGGTGTGCCACGCCGACGACATGGCATGTCCTCGCGCGCGGGCAGCTGCTCGAATGTTTTCGACGACTTCGTGCGGTGACCAAAATGGCTCATCGGGAACGCCCATCACCGATTTCGTTCTCGATACCTGCTCCGCTGAGAACGGATTTCCGTGAGCCTCGTGCTTGCCCATCCAATCGGGAGAAGGATTGGCAATGCGAGTGGGGAGGATGAGGAGTTTTGGGCGACCAGATTCCGAGGAACATGCGGTGTTCAGTGCTTCCTCGAGTGCATCGAGGTCATCGGCGATATCGCCCAGTCGAGTCACATCCCATCCGTAAGAACGAAAGCGCATGTCAACGTCATCGGAACATGTGAGACCCGTGGATCCATCGATCGTGATTCCGTTGTCGTCGAAGATTGCTATCAGGCGGTCCAGACGCTGATGGCCGGCGAAGGAAGCTGCCTCGTGGCTGACGCCTTCCATCATGCAGCCATCGCCGAGTACGACGAAGGTGCGATGGTCGCAGATGTCTGAACCGAATCGCGCTCGAAGGTGGCGCTCCGCGAGCGCCATACCGACGGCATTGGCGAAACCTTGGCCAAGAGGTCCCGTCGTCACTTCGACTCCAGGGGTGTGGAGGTTTTCGGGATGACCGGGAGTTGCCGAACCCCACTGGCGGAAAGCTTGAATGTCGGCGAGCTCGAGCCCGTAACCCTGCAGGAAGAGCAATGAATATTGGAGAATCGAAGCATGTCCGGCCGAAAGGATGAATCGATCGCGATTCGGCCACAACGGATCATTCGGATCGTGTCTCATGATCCTCGAATAGAGGACGTGCCCAAGGGGAGCAAGTGACATAGCCGTTCCCTGGTGTCCACTCTTGGCACGAAGGGGAGCGTCGAGCGCAAATCCACGGACAATGTTGACCGCGGACGAATCGAGAGTGTCGTCGAGGCGAGAAGTCACAACCCGACTGTACTTGGCGTTGCCACGTCGGGTCCGCTCTTCACCCTGCGACGGCAGGTGGCGCAAGGAGAGTGAATGGAACGCACATCCACGGTCCGCGATCGATTCGGCAATGAGCGAAAACCTGTCCGTACTCCGGAAACTCGAGTTCGGCCTTCACCAGACGATAGGTGAACTTGCCAGGATCGACGGTGAATGGGCTGACGTTACGGGCGACCATCTCATCGGATTCTGCAAGGCCCCGGCGGAACACAACTTCGAAGACCCCAGATCCGCTGCCGTCCGGGGGACAGTAGATCAGTGCTACGAGATGGGGATCGACTGTGACGGGTGGCTCCGATGGGGCAAGCATCGAAAACATCGCGCCAGTGATGTCGATGCGTGTACTTGGACCAGGTGCTTGGCGCAGAGCGAAGTTTTCGACGAAGAGCGCTGAGACGATGTGCACGAAGCGATCGTACCCGTACGCGGGAAGTCCTACTTCAGGACGAGATCATTGAGTCGAATCTTGGCGAGCCGGACCGTAGCGAGCGCCTTGATGCACCACCAGCCAGGATCGATTTCGTACCAACGATGAGAAAGCTTTGCTGAAGTTGGAGCCGCGTGATGGTTGTTGTGAAGACCTTCGCCCGCTGTCAGAAATGCCAGCCACTGGATGTTGCCGGCTCGATTGGCATAGGGGCGCCGTCCGAAATGATGGCCGAGAGCATTCACGGCAGCCGACGCTCCGATGTAGAAATTGGTGTGAACGAAAGCTGCAATGAGACCGGCCCAAGGACCAAGAACAATCATCAACGAGGCCACGCCGATGCCGAGACCCAGATATAGACGATCGTAGAACAACCGATCCCAGCGGTCGGGAGGAAGGTCGCGCGCGTACCGTGAGACAGTTGCTTCGCTACGAGCCTCGACGCGATACAGGAGAATGTTGCTTCGCTGTACCTTCTTCCATCCGAGTAGCACAGGCGAATGCGGGTCACCCTCGACGTCGGTGAATGCATGATGCTTTCGATGAACGGCGACCCATTGTCGGGGTTTGATTCCCGTGGCGATCCAGATCACCGCTCGGAAGACGTGGGCAATCGGAGCTCGAAGAGTCAGAGCACGGTGAGACAGGGCGCGATGCAGATAGATCGTTGTTGCAAAATT
>JBIIKC010000282.1:0-2775 GCA_044233375.1 Ilumatobacteraceae bacterium | reverse complement strand
CTTGTCGAGGTACTCGTGGACATTCTTCTTCGCCGGTGCTGGGCTTCTCGTTCTTCCCATGATCCCCGGACTCGGCTTTTCTTCGGGTGGAGCACGTATCTGGGTGAGTATCGGCCCGATCAACTTTCAGCCAGGAGAATTCGCGAAAGTTGCGCTTGCGCTGTTCTTTGCGGGGTATCTCGCCGACAACCGTGAACTTCTTGCAACCGGTTCACGCCGGATCGGAAAGATCGTGATTCCGGATTCTCGTTACCTTCTTCCACTGCTCGGAGCGTGGGGATTCGCTGTCATGATCATGGTCGGACAGCGCGACCTCGGTTCGAGTCTGCTGTTCTTCACGTTGTTCATCGTCATGGTGTGGGTAGCCACTGAACGAACTGCGTATCTCGTCGTCGGCTCGGGCCTCTTTCTCTTTGCCACAACCGCCGCATACATGTTGTTCGATCACGTACAGACGCGAGTCGCGATCTGGCTCGATCCGTGGAGCCGCTATTCCGGCAAGGGATACCAAATCGCGCAGGGTATTTTCGCCCTCGGGAGCGGCGGAGTCGGAGGAACCGGCCTCGGACTCGGTGATCCGACTCGAATTCCTGAAGCGAAGAACGACTTCATCTTCGCCGCGATCGGCGAGGAGCTCGGCTTGTTCGGAGCGACGGCGATTCTTCTCGCGTATGTCCTGATGATCGGAGCCGGTCTGCGAGTGGCCACGCGGACGAATCGAGAATTCGAAAAGCTCCTGGCTGTCGGGTTGACCACCATTCTCGGAATCCAGGCATTCATCATCATCGGCGGAGTCATCCGCGTCGTGCCGCTCACGGGAATCACACTGCCCTTCGTCAGTTACGGCGGATCGAGTCTGGTTGCGAACTACATGTTGCTCGCGCTCTTGATTCGTGTGAGTGACAGTTCCGCACGCCGCCTTGGAGAGATCGAGGACAAAGCAACGTTCAGTGAGCGCGTTGCCCAACGCATCGCCATACGTCGCGAGATTCGTGAGTCTCGAGCACCGCGAGGTCGATCGTGAATCCGCGCATTCGGAAATTGACCGTGGCGCTGATGGTCCTGTACGCGATCTTGTTCATTCAGTTGAACGTCATCCAGGTGATCCGCAAGCCTTCGTTGGATGCCGACTCGCGGAACACACGTCAGACAGTGCGGGATTTCAACGATCCGCGCGGTGACATCCGAACCGTCGACGGCAAAGTCATTGCGACATCGTTGCCAGCCGATGAGTCGAGTCCGTTCGATTGGCAACGGACATATCCCGAGGCAGATCTCTATTCGGGAATCACCGGGTACTTCACCTTCGGTTACGGGGCGAGTCAGGTCGAGCGTCTCGCCAACGATGTACTCGCCGGCAGGACAGTCGCACAGCAGATCAAAGGCGTTGGGTCGCTGTTCAACGGAGAGAACACAACCGGCTCCGTCGAAGTGACGATCCGATCAGAGATTCAAGAAGCTGCTCAGGCGGCGCTCGGGGATCGTGAAGGATCGGTCGTCGTACTCGAACCATCGACTGGGGCGGTGCGGGCCATGTGGAGTTGGCCGAGCTACGACACCAACATCCTCACCGTGCACGACGACGACATCGTCGGCGACACTCTCGAGTTCCTCGACGACGCTCCCGGCGATCCGCTGCTGGCCAACGCCTATCAACAGCGCTACATGCCCGGATCGACATTCAAGATCGTCACGACCGCAGCAGCTCTCGATGCAGGTTTGATCAACCGCGAATCGGTCTGGGCGGTGGAAAAGGAATTCCTTCCACCCCAGACGACCGACCCCATTCAGAACTATGGAGGCCGCGAGTGCGGTGGCGATCTCACCGAAGTATTCCGACGATCGTGCAACACGCCGTTTGCCCGAATGGCGATCGAGCTCGGCCCGGAACGCATGGTGGACGCAGCAAAGCGCTTCGGCATCGGTGAGCCACTCCCATTCGATCTACCCAGACCGGCAACCGGACAGTTCGGCACCATCGAATACTTCACACAAAATCTTCCCCTTCTCGGGATCGGCGGCTTCGGCCAGGGTGAGACACAACTCGTTCCGCTGCACATGGCTCTCATTGCGTCAGCTGTGGCCAACGGAGGCACGATGATGCGCCCATATGTGATCGGTTCGACCTACGACCACGATGGGGGAATCCTGCAGAGAACTGTGCCGACGGTCTGGCGCGCACCGATGACATTTTCGACCGCCAATTTGATCAAAGAAATGATGGTCCAGGTTGTCGAGAACGGAACAGCCTCGTGTTGTCTGAACCTTTCCCGAGATGTCCAAGCTGCAGCGAAGACCGGTACAGCACAGTTGAACGCAACGGGTGAGCCACAGCGTTCCCACGCATGGATCGTGGCTTTCGCCCCAGCAGAGGCCCCCCGATATGTGATTGCTGTGATGGTCAAGGGAACCAATGCCGAGATCAGCGCAGGAACCGGCGGAACGATCGCAGGTCCGATTGCGAAGAAGGTCCTCGACGTCGCCCTCGGACTATGAGTTCGCGATCCGGGAGTTCGCGATCCGGGAGTTCGCGATCCGGGAGTTCGCGATCCGGGAGTTCGCGAATCGGGAGTTCACGAATCGGGAGTTCGTGAATCGGGAGACATCTCTCCTGACATCATTTCCCACCGAAACAGCCCGACGGCTCGCTTCCCCAGCCCTTGGATAGCCTCCAGATTTGATATGACCGAGTACGGCACAGTCCTGGTGAACGACCGCTACGAGATGCAGCAACGCATCGGTCGTGGCGGTATGGCTGAGGTCTATCTCGCGCGC
>JBIIKC010000281.1:0-2787 GCA_044233375.1 Ilumatobacteraceae bacterium | reverse complement strand
CGTGAGGCTGTAGAACTGGCTGATCAGCCAGGCGGCTGCTTGGAACATGTCAGTGGAACCTTCCGGTGCTGGGAGATGGGCTGCTGGGGGACGGGATGCTGGAATTTGGGCGCTCGGGAACCGGGTCGTACCCCGACGGCCCGAAAGGACGGCACCTCACGAGTCTGCGGATGGTGAGCCAGATGCCCCGCCCGGAGCCGTGGACTTCGAGGGCCTCACGGGAGTATTCAGAGCAACTCGGTGTGAAACGACATGGCGAGGGTCGACCCTCACGGCCAGCCTGATAGAAGGCAATACCTTTCAGCAGGATCCGTTGAATGCGGCTCGACTCCTCGTGGCGGTGCATTGGGTCGAACATGTCACGATCCTGCCGATTGGGAGCCGGGTACCGGCGAGCGGCTCGAGATGCCCTGAACTGCATGTCGGAGAGCGTCGAATGTCGTCTCCCGGGCAGGCGCAGCCAAGCCGAACAGATACAAACCAGGGGAGAGGTCGACGGTGCGAAGAATCTCCCGCAATCGGCGACGAACCCGGTTTCGCTCCACAGCCGGACCCGCGGTTCGACCAATGGCGAAGGCCACATGGGCAAATTCCAAGGATGAATCGACGAGCATTACGCACCACACCGGCCCTGAACGAACACGTGTTCCCTCTCGACGGAGCCGAGTAAAGGACTCCCGTCCGCTGAGGCGTTGGATCAAGCCGACAGCCGCTTGCGGCCCTTCAGCCGCCGCGACTTGAGAATTGCCCGACCAGCTCGGGTGGACATCCGAGCACGGAAGCCGTGCTTGGTCGCTCGGTGCTTCTTGTTGGGTTGATAGGTACGTTTCACAGCGGACTCCTTCGAACCCGGATTCGCCCCCAGTGGGCGAGAAAGTCCGGGACACGGCTCGATTGCAACCATCGTGACGGGCCTGGCCACACGAAACGACCAACGCCCGACAAGCGATCTCGGGCAGGTTACGGGGGTTTGTGTGAAATGGGCAACTCCGGACAGCAACACGAGTTGCTGAGGCTTATCCACAGCCTGCTATGGTCTCCGTTCCCGAGACGCGCGTCCGATTCGAGTGCAATTTTCTCGACAACGTGTCGGTGGAAAACAGTTCCGAGTCATAGTTCTGTGTCCACATCATGTGGACACACCTGTGGAAAAGATATGTGAAATAGCGAGGAGACAACGGTGGAAGGTACGGAAGGGATGTGGACAGCGGTGTCGCAACTGCTGCGCGCCCAAGTATCCGACGCCGTCTGGTACTCGACGTTCAATGACGTCTACGCGCTTCCGGATGGGGAGAACACCATCCGTCTTGCGGTTCCGAGCAGCACGGTGCGCGACAAGATCATGTCTCGATATCACCAGATCGTGCTCGATGCCCTCATCGAAGTCGGGGCGAGTTCGACGAATCTGGTCGTCGACGTCGTGGCTCCGGAATCCTCGACCGAATCCGAAACCTTCGATGAAACCGGCAGTGGCACACCGGTTGTGACCCCAGCGAACCTCAAACCGCAACCGACCGGTACGAGCGACGCAAGTGACGGAATCGCAGATCGCGCCGGCCTGAATCCTCGGTACACATTCGAGACGTTCGTGAAAGGCGCCTCGAACAGTTTCGCCCTCGCAGCGGCTCAACGAGTTGCCGAAACCCCAGCTCGTTCCTACAACCCGTTGTTCGTCTACGGATCCGCAGGACTGGGGAAAACCCACCTCCTGCACGCCATTGGTCATTACGTACTTCAGAACTACAGCCACTATCAGGTTCGCTACGTGTCCACTGAGACGTTCCTCAACGAGTACGTCGATGGCATTCGAAACAACTCGATCGCCAACTTCAAACGCAGATATCGGGACATCGACGTTCTGTTGATCGACGACATCCAATTCATGGAAGGAAAAGAGGGCCTGCAAGAGGAGTTCTTCCACACTTTCAATTCTCTGCACGGAGCCAACAAACAGATCGTCATCTCCTCCGACCGGGTGCCGGACGCCATTCCCAACCTCGAGGACAGGCTGATCGGACGTTTCCGCTGGGGTTTGATCACTGACGTTCAACCCCCTGACCTCGAGACTCGTCTGGCGATCTTGCGCAACAAAGCCGAACGAGAAGGCACAGTTGTCCCCTCGGACGTCCTCGAGTACATCGCTTCACGTGTCACGACCAACATTCGTGAACTCGAGGGGGCCCTGATCCGAGTGAGTGCGTATGCGAGTCTCAACCGGGTGGATATGACCGTGGCTCAGGCGGATCGACTCCTCGAGGATCTGCTCCCGGGTTCGGCACCCAAACACCGCACTGACGAGGAGTTGCTGCACGAAATTGCCCGGCTTCTCGGCCACAGTGTGGAAGCCTTGCGCGGTAAGAGTCGTCAACGCCCGTTGGTGGCCGCTCGTCAGGAGGCGATGTACGTGTTCCGTGAACTCACGGACCTGTCCTACCCTGCGATCGCTCGTCTTTTCGGCGGTCGGGACCACACAACTGTCATTCATGCGGTGGAGAAGATCACGCGCCTCATGCAGGAACGATCGCAGACCTACGACCAGGTGACGATGCTCGTCCGGTCGCTCAAGATGGGCTGATCACAATGGGCGTCGAGATACGTGGAACCGCAGCGCATGAGTTCACCATGAACAACCCAGTCATCAACAACATGGGGACACGGACTGTGAACAAGCGGGAAACTCCTGTGCAGAACTCCACGTTGTCCACCGGGGGTCGGTGCGCGACGTCGCACCCTGTGAACAGCTGTGGACGCCAGAGCGCGGGTGGAATCGTGATGGGCGTTGACCAA
>JBIIKC010000280.1:0-2799 GCA_044233375.1 Ilumatobacteraceae bacterium | reverse complement strand
ACTCGAGCTGCTTTCACCGATGTCAATGGATTTGACGAAACATTTCCAGGTGCTGCCGGCGAAGACATGCTGATCGTACGCTCGCTCTTCCGTGCCGGTCACCGTTTCGGATCTGCTCCTCGCGCCAGGGTTCGATACACCCCACGAACCGATTTCATCTCATCTCTGACTCAAGCAAACGCCTATCACTTCGCCAGCCGCATTCTCTCAGAGCTCGAGGGACGTAATTGGGTCCGATCCTCGCTAGCTGGTCGGATGAAACACGCACTCTTCAGAACAGCATCGATCGTCAGGAGCAGAAGGTTCTTTCATCCCCTTCTGCCAGTAGCACTTCTCGCCGAGAGTACTTCCGCCTGGAGAATTGACCGGGCCTGGAAACGATCAGTCCTTGCTAGGAGCGAGCCGACTCCGTCGCACGATGTATGCATCTCAATCGAGGCTCCCTTGATCGGCGGACTTGCATTCCGGGTTCCCTCGATGTCTCAGGGTCCATACTTCCAAACGTCCAAGGGAGCCGAGCAGGGAACCCTTCGTTTGATCGAGATGTTGCTCCCTGTTGGTGGGTACATGGTCGACGTCGGAGCAAATGTCGGACTCCTGACAGTTGCTGCCGCTCACAAAGCAGGCCCGCTTGGAGAAATTGTTGCCTTCGAACCTGGCACCGAAGCCCGCATGAGCCTCATCACGAATGTGCATCGCCACAAGGTGACGAAGAATGTCTCTGTGAATTCTCAGGCAGTCGGATCGGAATCGAGTCAGAAGGTTCTTTACACCTATGCCAACTCCTTGCTGTCTGGATTCGCCGAGGCCCTTGACAGTTACGGGCCTGGTGATCCCATACGTCACGACCTAGTTGATGTGGTCGCACTCGATGACGTGATCTCGAAATCCATCGACCTTCTCAAGATCGACGTTGAAGGTTTTGAACTCGATGTACTTCTCGGTGCCCACGACGTGATGGAGAGAAGCCCTCGGTTGGCAGTGATCTTCGAGTTGAACTTTCCAATACTACGAGCCCTCGATCGTTCACCGGTCGACATTCTGGCTCATTTTCCACCAACGACCTGGCGTCTTTTCGACATCGATGAGGAAAACTTCATCGCTCCCCTGACTCCGCTGGATGGCAAGCAAATCGAAGAGGATTCGCTCTCGAGTGACAGGTACTTCAACGTTCTTGCCGTCAGGCTCGATCAAACCGGTCGAATCGATTCGCTCATCCGCGGCTGACAACAACTCGATTCCACGTGTCACCCCGCGACGGCAGACGTTCACACTTCATTCAGCAGCAAGACGAAAGCCGACGCTTCGCACCACCTTGATGACGTCTGGTCCTCCGATCTCTTTGATCTTTTTCCGAATCCGTGAAGCGTGGTTGTCCACCACGTGAGCAGAACCTTGCCCCCGAAATGCTCCGATCGCTTCGATGATTTGATCACGCGTGAAAATTCGACGGGGATTCGCCATCAGCAATTGCAGAAATTGATACTCGCTGTTCGTCAACATGAGTTCTTTTCCGTCGACGAAGAACGTGTGCTGACTGAGATCCATCTCGAGAGGACCCCATGAAAGAATGTTCGCTCGAGGCGCCCGTTGAGTCTGACCTCGTTTGACCTGCTGGGTCACACGCGAAGTCAGAATTCGAGGAACGATCGGTTTCGTCACGTAATCGTCAGCGCCTGCTCCCAGAACCATCTCCTCATCGACGACTTCATCTCGCTTCGTCATCATGATGATCGGAACCGTCGAGGCGGCTCGGATGGAGCGACACACCTGCATGCTCTCGAGTGGCGCATGACCCAGATGGATCAGCACGATGCTGTAATCCCGCTGTTCGAACAGTTCTTCGGCTTCGACAACCGATGGAGTGTCGTACACGACAAAGCCCATCAGCTCGAGTTGCATTCGTACCTCGAGTCGATCGTCGGGATCGTCCTCGATCAGGAGAGCATTGGGATGTTCGTCCATGGGATCAGAAATCACTCATGAGGAAATGAGGAGAGAACGAGGATGACTTCGCGGACCACAGGTGAATCTCGCTCCGTACGTTCATGACTGAGCGCACTCTACGTTGTCGCTCGATGCATTGCTGGTGAATGTCCACTTTTCGACACAAGGAGAGCCCCATGTCTGTATCGGTTCCAGATTCGGATTCGAGTGATCGAGAATCGCTATCCGTTCAACGACCATCTCCTTGGTCAATGACGGGCACGAAAGCGTTAGCAGTGGCGGCGATGACCATTGCACTCATTGCTCTGGTCTTGAGTTGTTCGACACTTCTTCGTGAAGATTCACAAGCGTCACAGGTGCAGGCGGGGGCTGACGATGTGAGCTCGACATGTCCCGCGAGTTCGCTGTTCGATCAGAACCAAGGAGATGGCAGCAACTCTCCCGACGTCACTGGACTCACAGGTCCTTCTGGACCCGCAGGAGAAGGCGGATCGGATGGCGCAGCCGGAGCAACGGGATCGGGCGGCGCAGATGGGTCCGCAGGCGCAACAGGACAAGCGGGCACGCCTGGGGCCACCGGACCGAGTGGCTCGACCGGCTCGACTGGCGCAACGGGACAAACGGGCGCACCCGGAGCACCCGGTGCCGCTGGCGCAGCGGGGGCAGTCGGTGCATCAGGCGCAGCTGGTGCGACAGGGTCCTCCGGTGCAACCGGGCCAGCTGGTGCAATCGGACCTGCGGGAGTGCCTGGAGCAGACGGAGCCGTGGGCGCAACGGGTGAGTCAGGAATCGTCGGTATCAACGGAATGCAGGGACTTGCAGGAGAACCCGGCGCCCCTGGAGCCGCCGGTG
>JBIIKC010000017.1:0-11360 GCA_044233375.1 Ilumatobacteraceae bacterium | reverse complement strand
AAAGCGCTCACTCGACGAACCCTGACGGCGAATCTCTCGTCGCATCGTGGGAGGAAATCAAGAGGGCAGAGAAGGCCGCCAAAGTCGCCGCAGGACGATCTGTCGAAGAGTCTCCGTTCGCTGGCGTCGTCGAAGCATCGGGCTCGTTGGCCTACGCTGCGGCAATTCTGTCCAAGTCGGCAAAAGTCGGTCACCCACTCGTCCTGTCGGCCGAGATCGGCTCGAATCTCGCATCGGTCCAAGATCTCGGCCTCCACTTGCTCCAGTTGGTCGCTGAGTGCCGAAGACGAAAACTCGACCCCGAGGTCGTTCTCAGGGAATCTGCCCGGGCATTCCGGACTGTCGTCGAATCGGAGATTCGCAAGCAAGTATGAATCGGAGATTCGCGAGCAAGCCTGAATCGGAGATTCGAAAGCAAGCATGACGAACGACGAAACGTGACCCGTCATCGCAGGGTCCCACTTCGGGCCTGGGTCACTAGGTTGTAGCCATGACTGACATCATCAGCATCATCGGACGCGAAGTTCTCGACTCACGAGGCAATCCCACAGTCGAAGTCGAGGTCGAACTCGAGTCGGGTGTGCGTGGCCGCGCCATGGTCCCATCCGGAGCGAGCACCGGTGAACACGAAGCGATGGAACTGAGGGACGGCGGACGCCGATTCGGCGGCAAAGGTGTCCTGACAGCCGTCGGTTTCGTCAACGGAGAGATCGAGAGCGCACTCATCGGATGTGATGCACTCGAACAGCGCATGGTCGACACCGTTCTCAAGGACCTCGACGACACCACCAACAAGTCTCGCCTCGGGGCGAACGCCATCCTTGGCACGAGCCTCGCTGTTGCCCGAGCAGCCGCAAATGCAATCGACCTACCGCTGTGGCGATATGTCGGCGGACCGAATTCACACGTCCTTCCCGTTCCGATGATGAATGTGATCAATGGAGGCGCCCATGCGGACAACACCATCGACCTCCAGGAATTCATGATCATGCCGATCGGCGCGCCGAGTTTCCGCGAAGCACTGCGCTGGGGTACCGAGACGTACCACCAATTGCGCAAGATCCTCAACAGCCGCGGTCTGTCCACAGCAGTCGGTGACGAGGGCGGTTTTGCACCGAACCTCGCAACCAACGAGGACGCTGTCAAGATCCTCGTGGAGGCGATAACCGCTGCGGACTTCTCCCCCGGCGTCGACATCGCCATCGCGCTCGATCCAGCAATGAGCGAATTGTTCTCGGATGACAGGTACCACCTCGCCGGTGAAGGCTTGACTCTCGACCGCAGCCAACTCGTCGACTACTGGAAGCGGCTCGTGGACACGTATCCGATCGTCTCGATCGAAGATGGGATGGCCGAGGACGACTGGGACGGGTGGATCGGACTCACATCGGAACTCGGACATCGCATCCAACTCGTCGGTGACGACTTGTTCGTCACCAATTCCTCGCGTCTTGCCATGGGGATCGAACGTCACGCCGGAAACAGCGTGTTGATCAAGCCCAATCAGATCGGAACGTTGACCGAAACCTTGGAAACGATCGAACTCGCCACACGCCATCGCTACACGAGCGTGATGAGCCATCGCAGTGGAGAGACCGAAGACTCGACGATCGCCGATCTCTCGGTTGCCACCAACTGCGGCCAGATCAAGACGGGCGCGCCTGCACGCAGCGACCGCGTCGCGAAGTACAACCAATTGCTTCGCATCGAAGAGCAGCTCGGAGAAACCGCTGAATTCCGTGGGCGAAGTGCTCTTGCCCCTCT
This sequence comes from Ilumatobacteraceae bacterium, assembly GCA_044233375.1. GTDB lineage: Bacteria > Actinomycetota > Acidimicrobiia > Acidimicrobiales > Ilumatobacteraceae > Casp-actino8. The sequence continues at coordinate 9,596 of JBIIKC010000017.1, read as the reverse complement.
TGCCTGACGTGTCCCCAACTTCGCTGTCGAATTCGGCAGAATAACGAGGTGTCCAAAACGACGACAGCGTCCCGAGGGAGCAAGACTTCGAGCATTCCGCGTTCGTCTCGGCGACGCACGACGTCGAAGTCGACGTCGCGATCGCCTGGATCCAAGTCCGGGTCGTCCAAGTCGCCCAAGAAATCGTCATCGAGTCACAAGGCCGGTCGCACATTTCTCCGTTCGAAGTCGTCTCGTCGATCTCGTGAGGATCAGGGAGATCTGACCCGTCCGACACCGAGAGCCGAGCGCCTGGTACCGAGGACAGTCGGTCGTGTCGTTCTTGCGGTCGGTGCCGTCCTCATTGTCATCTCGTTCGGAAACTCGTTCATCTGGCTTCCGGCAAAATCGTGGATCGGCCAGCGCACTGAGGCGGCAGGCCGCCAAGCCGAATTGGACACCTTGCGCCAGGCCTCGGACCAGATTCAAAAAGAGATCGATTGGCTGAACACTCCCGAAGGAATCGAAGCTGCAGCGCGCTCCGAACTCGGTTTCGTCATGGCTGGTGAGAAGCGCAAGGTCCTTGTCGGAACCGCCTCGGCGCCCCTCGAGCTCCCGCCAGGATGGCCCTATGACCTCGTCACTCAGATCGTCTCGGTGATCGAGACCGAGGAGAAACTGGCGGCCGCCGAACAAGACGGTCAGTGAAAGCCCGACCTTCGAGAGCTCGACCACGAAGAACCGCAATTGCGGTGAACCACGACCGTGAGGAACCTGAACTGCCCCGGCTAAGGTCAGGTCTCACGACTTTCGACACGGGGGTACAAACGTGACAGGTGGAAGCATTCTCGGCAACCGGGTTCTTCGCAAAGAGGATCCGAAGTTCTTGACGACTGGCGGCGAGTACGTCGACGACATCCAGGATGAACCGTTGCTACAGGGCGCCCTGTACGTGACGTTCGTTCGTTCATCGGTGGCCCACGGTCGCATCTTGTCGATCGACGTATCCGAGGCTCTCGCAATGCCCGGCGTCGTCGGCGTGTACACCGCTGAATCTCTCGGACTCCAACCTGCCCCCGCCGCATTCAACCCGATGGTTGCTCGCACACTTCTTGCGAGCGACAAGGTTCGCTACGTTGGCGAGCCCGTCGCCGCTGTCGTCCACGAGCATCCCTACCAGGGCGAAGATGCCGCCGAGGCGGTGTTCGTCGACATCGACGTTCTCCCTGCGCTCGTCGACATCGAAGAAGCCATGACCTCGTCGAATCTCATTTACGAGTCAGCTGGAAGCAATGTCGTCTTCGATACGACTGTCATCGGCATGCCCGACAACACCGGTGACGCGTTCTTCTCCGGTTGCGACGTGGTCGTCAAAGGACGCACGTGGAACCAGCGCGTTGCACCTTGCCCTCTCGAAGTGCGAGGTTCAGCCGCAACGTGGGTCGAAGGTCGCCTGTTCCAATGGGTCTCGACCCAACACGCCCAAGGCATTCGCCCGACGATCGCCGGAGCCAACGGCATCGATCCGGCGCAGGTTCGCATCATCACTCCAGATGTCGGCGGCGGCTTCGGAGCGAAGATCGGAGCCTACGGAGAAGAACTCGTCCTCGGCCGTTTGGCCAAGGAGACCGGACGCCCGGTGCGCTGGCGCGAGACCCGCAGCGAGAGCATGATGGCACTCGGACACGGTCGCGCGCAGTTGCAGTACATCACGATCGGTGGCAGCCGCGATGGCACGGTCTCCCACTACCAGTTGCATGCGCTGCAGGACTCTGGCGGCTTCGCCGACACCGGCACGATCCTTGCGCCGTTCATGACCCGCCCCATGGCTAGCGGCGTCTATGCAATCCCGAACATCGAGGTTCGCACGACGTCCATCGTGACCAATACGACTCCAACCGTGGCGTATCGCGGCGCCGGGCGCCCCGAGGCCACTGCTGCCATCGAGCGGGCAATGGACCTTTTTGCGCTGGAGATCGGGATGGACCCTGCGGAGGTTCGGCGCAAGAACTTGATTCCCAAGTTCGATCAGCCCTACACAACGGCGATCGGCCAGACCTACGACGTCGGCGATTACGAGACTGCCCTCGACAAGGCGTTGCAGGCAGCGGACTACAAGTCGTTGCGCGCCGAGCAGGCGAAGCGACGCGCCGCCAACGATCCGAAGCAGTTGGGAATCGGCGTGTCCGTGTACGTCGAAATCACGGGTGGAGCTCCGCAGTTGCACGAGAGTGCACGCATCGAGGTTCTCGACAACGGACGTGCAGTGGTCTACACCGGCACCTCACCACACGGCCAGGGCCATGTCACTGCATGGAGCATGATCGCGAGTGATGAGACCGGCATTCCGATGTCCGACATCGATGTCGTCTGGGGTGACACCGACCTCATTCCCGAAGGTGGTGGCACCATGGGTTCGCGTTCACTTCAGCAGGGTGGTGCTGCTGTGAACAAGGCTTCCGAAGAACTGGTTGTGAAGGCCAAGGGCATTGCTGCTCGACTTCTCGAAGCGTCGGAGTCCGATATCGAACTCGACAAAGCACGCGGAGCTTTCCACGTGGCAGGCACCCCGGCCATCGCCAAGACTTGGGCGGACGTCGCCGTGGCTGCGAAGTCCGAGGGCGGTCTCGATGTGCAATCTCGCTTCGATGCGCCAATGCCGACATTCCCCTTCGGTGCCCACGTTGCAGTCGTCGAAGTGGACGTCGAGACGGGTCGCGTGAAGCACTTGCGCCAAGTGGCCTGCGATGATGCGGGACGAGTTCTCAATCCGCTGATGCTCGAAGGTCAGATCCATGGTGGCGTCGCTCAGGGTGCAGCTCAGGCTCTTCTCGAAGAAGTTCGCTACGACGCCGACGGCAACCCGACCACGTCGAACCTGGCCGACTACGCCTTCATCTCGGCGGCTGAGTTGCCGAGTGTCGAAGTGATCCACATGGAGACGCCGACTTTCGTGAATCCGCTCGGAGCCAAGGGAATCGGCGAATCCGGCAGTATCGGATCGACACCGGCACTGCAGTCCGCCGTGGTCGACGCCCTGTCCCATGTCGGAGTGCGCCACATCGACATGCCGTGCACCGCCGAGCGCGTCTGGCAAGCCATTTCCACTGCCGCCAAGTAACAAGACCGCACGCCATCACCTGCCCGAACCCCCTTGGGCAGTCCCAACTTGTAGCGTGCAACCTTGTGACTCGAACAACCTCGTCTCCACAGAACGTGAGCAGTGACGCACCCATCGTGGCGGTCGGACTCTCGCGGTCCTTCGGATCCGGTGATTCGATCGTCCATGCTGTCGACGGCATCGACCTCGAAGTGCATTCCGGGGAAATCTTCGGATTCCTCGGCCCGAACGGGGCAGGGAAGAGCACGACAGTGCGCATGCTCACCACCCTCCTCAAGCCGACCGCAGGATCTGCCCGCATTGCCGGCTACGACGTCGTGCGCGAAGCCGACAAGGTGCGCCGCTCGATCGGAGTCGCATTGCAGGATGCGGCCATCGACCCGTTGATGACCGGACGTGAGCTGCTCGAACTGCAGTCGGTCCTCTACGGACTGCCGAAGAATGTGGGACGCACACGCGGTCTCGAACTCCTCGAACGAGTCGGTCTGACAGCAGCCGCTGATCGTCGTGTCGGAACGTACTCGGGTGGAATGCGCAGACGACTCGATCTTGCACTTTCGCTCGTTCACGAGCCGTCGGTGCTGTTCCTCGATGAACCAACGACTGGTCTCGACCCGATGAGCCGACTCACCCTGTGGGAGGAAGTGCGCCGACTCAACGACGCAGGCACGACGGTTCTCCTCACGACCCAGTATCTCGAAGAAGCCGATCAACTCGCGGATCGCATCGCCATCATCGACCACGGTCACATCGTGCGTCAGGGTGTGCCGCGCGATCTGAAGGCACAAGTGGGGTCGCCGACACTGAGCATCAGCGTCGACCGCGATCACATGGAACAGGCCCGTGTCGTACTCGGCCGCTTCGGCGAACTCAGACCAACCGCTGAAGGCACGCTCGGTGTCGGTCTTGCGCGCGGGGCCGAGGATGTCGCAACGGTCATTCGAGCTCTCGACGAGGCCGGCCTCAAGGTTCGCCACCTCCAACTCGACGAGCCGAGCCTCGACGACGTTTTCGCCGAGGCCACAGGTCACCGCATCGAAGGTGCCGCCTCGGCATCGAGCGAACCCGCGGAGAACGACGAAGCGGCAGCACCCGCTCGCACGCGAGGACGTCAGCGCCGATGAGCATTCCACTCGTCGTCCACAGCCTCGCACTCACGAAGCGCTCGGTACGAGGTCGAATGCGCCAGCCAGCGGTGCTCGCACCGTCATTCATCTTCCCGCTGTTCTTCGCCGCACTCGGATCCGCAAGTTTCAATCAGCTCGCTCAGGATCCGTACTTCCGCGACAACATCGCATCCTCATTTCTCAACTATGCGGTGGCAGGAGCGATTCTTCAGGGAGTGCTGTTCGCATCCACATCTGCTGCTGGTGACCTCGCAACCGACATCGAACAAGGGTTCTTCGAACGGCTCCTCGCATCGCCGGTTGCACGCACGTCGATCGTGCTCGGACGTCTTGCCGGAAGCATGGTCGTCGGAGTCGTGCAAGTGAGCATCTTCCTGACCATTTTCGCGATTGCGGGTGCTCGAGTCGAGAGTGGTCCCATCGGCATCCTCGGACTCGTCGTCGGCAGTGCTCTCCTCGGTCTCGCAATGAGTGCACTGATGGCGGGTCTCGCGATCAAGTCGGGAAGCCCGGAAGTCGTTCAGGGCGCGTTTCCCCTCGTCTTCGTGCTGATGTTCCTGTCGTCGGCGTTCTTCCCGAGGCACTACATGTCCGGCTGGTACCGAACGGTCGCCGACTGGAACCCGATGTCGCACATCGTCGAAGGAATGCAGAGTTTCATCAACAAAGATCTGCAGGCGTCGCAATTCCTCCGTGCCTGGCTCATTCCGCTCGGAATTGCGGTGATTGCCATCGCATTCGCCCTGCGTACGCTCTCGAAGCGATTGGCCGCATCATGACCGTGACACAGACTCCGACGATTCGCTCGTTCGCGGAACGAGGGGGCCGCTCCGGAGAAGCAATCGCAGCGATTGTGAAGAGATCGATGGTTCGCGTTCGTCGAATGCCCTCTGCATTCGTCCCGTCGCTGGTCATGCCGGTCTTCCAGTTGATCGCCTTCAGCGGCGCATTCGGGTTCGCCGTCACCCGTCTCGGCATCCCCAATGCTCTCGATTGGTACGTCCCGCTGAACGCGATTCAAGGAGCGAGTTTCGGTGCTCTTGGTGTCAGCTTCGCCCTGATCAACGACATGCAGACGGGCTTCTTCGACCGACTACGGATGGCACCGACTCGCCGATGGGTGATGGTGGCATCACCGTTGGCCGCAGCAATCGTGAGATCGACGATTCCCGTCACGATCGTCATCCTCGTCGGATTCCTCGGAGGGATGAACGTCCCCGGAGGAGTGTTGGCCATTCTCTGTGTGATCATTGCGTCGATTGCCATCGGGCTGTCGGCCGCAGGTTTCGCCCTCGGCCTGACCTTCCGTATGCGCAACATTGGGGCAGCAACCCTCACCCAGTTCGCCATCTTCTTCACGATCTTCCTGTCGACGTCACAGGTTCCACTGGCAGCGATGGCGGGTTGGTTGCGATCGGTTGCCCGAGTGAATCCGATGACCAACGTGTTGCGCTTTGCACGTCAAGGATTTCTCGGCGACGTCACCTGGGAGAATTCCTGGGGCGGACTGATCGCGATGGCTGTGATGCTCGTGTTGTCACTGATCTTTGCGATGAGCGGGATCAGGTCCTACGAGAAATGATCGAACCCTCCGGAAGTTCGTTCAACAACGCCTCCGACACCTGACACGAGGTGAGATGCAGAGTCGAGCGAATCCGCACGACACGCTTCGGCAGGTTCAAGTCTCGCCCGCACATGGACAGAGCAGCCTTGATGCACGCTTCTTCGTCGGGTAACACCATCGGCATACGACTTCGACGGACGCCCGATGGACCAGCAGTGAAGCAGTTGAGATAGGTCTTTGCCCAGTCGATCGATTCGGCGACAGCTACCGGAATGAAGTCGGCGAGACCGATACCCAGAACGTTTCCAGCAGAGTTCTCGGTGATACCGAGCAGAACGATCGTGCGCACACGCGGAGAAGTGAGATCCGCCAAACCCTCGACCCAAAATCTGCCGATCACATTCGGATCCATCGTCGTTCCCGAAATGTCCTTGCCACCCTCTTCGACGATCAGCACGTCGACATCGTCGAAAGGCAGCACGGGGATCAGATCACGGGCTTTCACCATCAACGCTTCTTCGGCCTGCGCACCCACTTCTGCAGCTCGCAACGCAGCCACTGACACCACCGAACCGGAACCGGACTCGACAGATGCCACTCCCCCGAGCAGTCGTCCCGTCGCGCGCAGCGTCGAAATGCCATCGAGAAGGCGATCACGCATTTCGATCGGACCACACGAATGGATCTGTGCAGCTCCGGGCTGCTTCCCGAACCCGACGACAGCCATCTTTGTGCAGCCGCTCTCGACCGGACCGCGAAAGCAGGTGTGAGGCTTGACGCGATTGACCGGCAGGATCGCATCCGCAGATGCAGCATGTTCATCGAGATAGAGAGGCATCCCGGACGGCGTGCGGGCAATTTCGACCGTCGTCATCGAACTACGAATGTCCGCACCAACGGACTCCGCCGTGACCCCGAGTGATGCGAGCATGTCGCTTTGTCCGACGTCGGTTCCCCCTCCGTGACTCCCCATGGCTGGAACTACGAACGGTTCTGCCCCGAGATCGCGCAGAGCTCGAATGGTCCCTCGTAACAGCTCCACTCGTCCGGTGAGGCCGCGACTTCCGCCCCCGACGGCAACGGTCATACCTCGGCGGACGTCACCACCCAAGGTCGACACGACGGCTACACGGGCCGCTTCTTCGATGTCGGGCACTGGCTCGGGTTCGACGATCGGAAGTCGGACATCGATCAGGTCAGGAATTCGTACATGGGGGTGGAACGGAAGCTCGATTCCTTCCGACAATTGTTGCCAACCGCGCACTGTCATTCGATCATCGTGACAGATTCATCGCCGAAGGGGAGCGGATGCTCGCCACCATGGCGTTCTCGAAATTCGGCAATCGAGTATCCGACGTACAGTGGCGGTATGCGAATCGTGAGTCTCCTTCCATCGACCACCGAGGTCGTCTTCGATCTCGGGCTCGAAGACGACCTGCTCGGGGTGACGTTCGAGTGCAATTATCCCCCTCGGGCTCGAGTGGGCCGAGAGATCGTGGTCGGTGGAATGGACACCAAACATCTGCAACCCGACGAGATCGACGCGCTCGTCCGATCTCGGCTTGCAGCCGGCGACGAGTTGTACACCTTGGACGAAGCCGCTCTTGCCCGATGCAATCCGGATCTGATCCTCAGTCAAGATCTCTGCCGTGTCTGTGCTGTCCCGAGCGGCAACGTCGATGAGGCAGTCGAGCGTCTCGGGTGTCATGCACAGGTTCTGCAGATCGATCCACAGACGCTCGATGAGGTCATCGACTCCGTTCTCACGATCGCTGATGCCGCCGGTGTCCCAGAGCGAGGCCGCTCACTCGTGGAATCGCTGATTGCCCGGCTCGACGCAGTTACGAACGCGGTGGCATTGCTTCCCGGCAACCGGCCACGACCCACCGTCTTCGTTCTCGAATGGGTCGACCCGCCTTTTCTCGGTGGTCACTGGGTGCCCGATCTCGTCCGAGCCGCAGGAGGCGAACCAGTTCTGTCGCGATCGGGAGACAAGTCGATCCCCACGACGTGGGAGGACATCGAGGCAGCTGACCCTGACCACATCCTGGTGGCTCCTTGCGGATACGACCTCGAGGGCGCGACCACTCAAGCCCGGATGGTTCTCGATCGAATGCCTGCCCGCGCCACCATCTGGGCTATCGATGCAGATGCCGTTGTCGTCCGTCCCGGTCCGAGACTCGTCGACGGAGTCGAGGCGATTGCTGGAGCGATCCACGGATCAGAGGCAGGATTCGACCTTCCCAACACGGTGATCCGCCGTCTACGGTAGAGGAAGTTGCTCGATGCGGGACCTGGCGCCCGAATCGGGCAGAATGAACCGCCGGTCGTCGCTCGCCAACCGAGAGACTCCCGACAATCCGAGTCGATTCACGTTCCAGAAGAAATTGGGGGCCTACCGTGGAAATCCGTGTCACAGTGAACGGAAAACAACACACGAGCGATGTCGAACCGCGCACTCTGCTCGTCCATTACGTCCGCGAGGTCCTCGGTCTGACGGGAACCAACGTCGGCTGTGACACGTCTTCTTGCGGTGCATGCAGCTTGCATGTCGACGGCGAGGCAGTGAAATCGTGCACGATGCTTGCCGTCCAAGCAGACGGAGCATCAGTGACGACGATCGAAGGAATGGCCAATGCCGATGGCTCGCTCCACCCGATGCAGCAGGCATTCATGGAGAACCACGGCTTGCAGTGCGGATACTGCACGCCGGGCATGGTGATGGCCGCCACGAGCCTGCTCAAGGAAATCCCGAATCCCACCGAAGAACAGGTCCGCATCGGACTCGAAGGAAATCTGTGCCGTTGCACGGGATACCACAACATCGTCAAGGCCGTGTTGGCCGCAGCCGGGAAGTGAGCCACCAATGATCCCCGCACCTTTCGAATACGTCCGCGCCAACTCCGCCCAGGAAGCGATCTCGCTCATCGGCGAGCACGGTTCCGATGCAAAGTTCCTCGCGGGCGGGCACAGTCTGCTTCCGTTGATGAAGTTGCGCCTGGCGCAGCCCTCGGTTCTCGTCGACATCGCCCGCATCAAGGATCTGTCGTACATCACCGACGCAGGTGATCACATCGCGATCGGCGCACTGACACGACACATGGATGTCGAGAATTCGCCCGTTCTCGCGAAGCACGCTCCATTGCTTGCGCATGCGGCCAGTCACGTCGGAGACCCCCAAGTTCGCCATCGCGGCACCATTGGTGGATCGATCGCCCACGCCGATCCGGCCTCCGACCTTCCAGCCACCACTCTCGCTCTCGGCGCGACATACGTCGTCACCGGACCGAATGGCACACGTTCGATCGCTGCGTCCGACTTCTACAAGGGCTTCCTCGAGTCGGACCTCGCTGAGGACGAAATGCTGACGGAGATCCGTGTTCCGAAGATGGACGGCGCTGGTTGGAGTTTCCAGAAGTTCAACCGCCGTGCTCAGGACTGGGCCATCGTCGGTGTCGCCGCTTGGCGCAAGAACGGATCGTCAGGGGTTGCGCTCGTGAACATGGGTCAGACCCCAGTGCTTGCGAGCCAGGTGAGCCAGGCACTGTCGAGTGGCGCCTCGATCGCAGATGCAGCTCAATTGGCAGCAGCAGATGCCGAACCGAGCGCGGACAACAACGCGAGCGTCGAATACCGTACGCACCTTGCCAAGGTTCTGGTGCGGCGTGCCCTCGAACAAGCCAGCAGCTGAGACGACGACACAACTCGGAGACGTTCCGCCAGTCGTGGAGAAGGGCGGCGATGTTCGACTCCGCCGTCTCCGGCTGTTGTTGTTCCTCGTCTACGGATCAGTCTTCGTTTGGTC
>JBIIKC010000279.1:0-2804 GCA_044233375.1 Ilumatobacteraceae bacterium | reverse complement strand
CGACCGGAACGACATACGCCAAGCTGACAGCGTGATGGCGAGGATCGAAGAAGCCGCTCACTTCAGGATCGGGGAAATACTCAGCAATCGTGAAGGGTGCCGGGTTCGCGGGAAGACGCGGCAACGCCATCGGACCCAGATCCTTTTCCAGGTGTCGAATCAACGCGTCTCGCACTCGTTCGCCATAGAGCACTCGGCCGGACACGAGCATTCTGCTCAATGTGCCGTCGGCAGCCACTCGCAAGAGCAGTCCGACTTGCGTCACTCGACCATGAGGATCGACTCGAACCGGGATGGCATCCACGTACACCAATGGCACGTTCGATCGAACTGCGGCAAGTAGATCCGGACTGAGCCAAGAAGTCCTCGTATCCGTCAGATCACTCACGTTCCACCTCTCGTCGTCCAGCGTCCGAGGGTCAGTTTCTCAGATCGAACAGTTTTGCGTGGACACTTTCGGTCAATTCCTTGCCGCTTCCGGCCAGACGAAGGTTGCCCGGGCCAGTTCGGCACGCTGTCTACCGGGACAAGTGGGATCATGGTCGTTGACCATCCCCGCAGATTGCATCAGCGCGTACATTGTCGTCGGACCGACGAACGTCCAGCCCCGACGCTTGAGGTCCTTCGAGAGTTCGATCGACTCCGCCGAAGTCGACTGGAGCGATCCGCATTCGGAGACGACCGAGATGGCTGGAGCGAATGACCATAAATACGCGCCGAGCGACTGCACCTCGTCGATGAGAAGCCGACAGGCGCGAGCATTCGTGAGAACTGACTCGATTTTCTTGCGATGCCGGATGATTGTCGGATCCGCGACGAGACGCTCGACGTCGGTCTGCGTGAAAGAACCGAGTTCGTCGATATCGAAATTCGCAAAGACCTCTCTCAGCCTCTCGCGCCGAACAAGGACTGTGGACCATGACAAACCGCATTGGAACGCCTCGAGGCAAATCTTTTCGAATAGGCGCCGATCATCTGCAGTGGGCATCCCCCACTCTTCATCGTGATACGCGCGCATCTGCGGCGACGATTTCGCCCACGAACACCAGCCGGTTGGCTCCATCTCTGTCTCAAGCCGATGCGGCACGCGGTGGTGAACCCGCCACGGTGGTGCGGTGAAGTTCTCGCCGAAAGCCCGCGTAGTCGTTCAAGGCGTAGTGCTGAGTCGAACGGTTGTCCCAGATCACGACGTCCCCCGGGGCCCATCGATGGCGGTAGGTGAACCGCACATCGGTGGTGTGAGCGTGGAGAAAGTCGATCAACCCTCGGGCCTCATCCTCCGACAGGCCATCGATATCGCGAACATAGGCGCGGTTGAAGAAGAGAACAGTCTTGTTCGTCTCCGGATGACGGGTAACGAGCGGGTGCATCTGTGTTTCGAGGGCCGTGTCGTCGCACGTGATGACCATGTTGCGCATGCCGCTGTGAACGGGCTGCATTCGACGTGAGTAAGCATCACGTGCCGTGTGGACTGCACGTACTCGGAGCAAGCTCTGCTGCATCGGCGCGGGAAGGGCCGACCACGCTGCGGTCATGGAAGCAAAGACGGTGTCACCGCCGTAAGGCGGTACGTCCACGGCACGGAGAACAGTGAATGCCGGCGGGCTGGGTTGGAACGAGAAGTCGGAGTGCCAGGCTCCCCCGAAGTTGAACGCCGAGCCTTCGTCGGCTTCCTTGACGACTCGAATCACTTCAGGGTGGTCATGCATCGTCGCGACGAACGGAACCTCGCCCGGTTCGCCGAGCCGCCGCGAGAATGCTGATTGGCCGGCAGGGTCCACGTTCTGATCGCGCAGGACGAGCACTTCGTAGAAACACATCGCCTCGCGAAGACGCGACATCTCGAGATCGGACAACTGAGCAAGATCGACGCCCCGCACTTCGGCACCCAGAACACCCGTCAATGGCTGACATTCGATCGTCATGACCAAACGATACTTTCACGATCTGGACACGTCACGATCTGGGCACGTCACGATCTGGGCACGTCACGATCTGGGCACCCCGCGATCTCTGGGCATCACGACTACATTCGAAGGGTGCCGGTGAAGCGACTGATTCTCACTCTGCAGGTCGCGACCGCAATTCTCGCCACCAGTTATGGCGTCATGTTCACAATGTTGGACGACTACCGAAATGAGTACGGCATCGCCGAATCAGGTCTCGGGTTCGTCGTCGCCGTGGGATTCTTCGCTTCGTTCTTCAGCCAGCTCATCATCGCCCCTCTTGCCGATCGCGGTCGAGCCAAACGGTTGCTCGTACTCGGTTTCGTGCTCACCGTTCTCGGCTGCCTTGGACTGGGATTCGGCTCGTCACTGCCGGTCCTTCTCACCAGCAGAATCGTGATGGGTGTCGGTGCGGGCATGGCCCTTCCCGCACTTCGCCGGATTGTCATCGTCTCCGACCCGGAGAATCTTGGAACCAACATGGGTCGACTGCTGAGTGTCGATGTCGCTGGGTTTGCAATTGGGCCGATGATCTCAGCGCTCACCGTCGGTCCACTCGGCATCGAGGCGCCATTCCTCCTGATCGCCGCAGCGGTCATCGCTGTCGCTGCAGCGTTGAGTCGTGTACCGATACCCGAGACTGCACACGAGGACCGCCCGAGTGAGCGTTTTGCATTCGACCTTCTCAAGATCCCACCCCTCGCTGGTGCAGTACTGATTGGTCTGGCTCTCTTCTTGATGATCGGTACTTTTGATTCTCTGTGGGCGGTCATGATGGATGATCTCGATGCACCCACTTGGATGGCGAACGCTGGAGTGAGTCTGTTCGTCCTCCCGATGATTCTCCTCGGACCTCTT
>JBIIKC010000331.1:0-2810 GCA_044233375.1 Ilumatobacteraceae bacterium | reverse complement strand
GCTCGAATCGGATGATCCGCCGCACGCTGCGAAGATCGCTGCGCAGGCTGCGACAAGTGCGACTGACTTCGTCACCTTCTTCATGGTTGTGTTCCTTTCTTTGGCTGATTGAGGGGGTTCATTCAGAACTCTTCGTCATCGAAGCCGTTGAGCCCCGATCACGGACCTTTTTGGGTGCTCGCAATGGTCGAATGTCGAGGTGACCGGTTGCCTCGTCGACTTTGACGTCGATCGGGTGATCGTAGACATCCGAAAGGACAGTTGCAGAGAGCACATCGAGCGGTGGACCATCGCCGACGACCTCGCCGTCACACATCAAGATGACTCGACTTGCGATTGCCGCTGCAGCCTCGAGGTCGTGCATGACCACGATCGCCAACGCTCCATCCGCAACTCTCCCACGGAGGATCTCCATCACAAGTTCTTGATGCTTCACGTCCAGAGCCGCCGTTGGCTCATCGAGCAGGATCACGGGCGTACTCTGAGCGAGCACGCGGGCAAGTGCGACTCGTGCGAGTTCGCCTCCGGAGAGCTTCGTGATCCTTCGCGTGTCGAGATGTGCGACCTCGCATGCCGCCATGACCGTCTTGATGATGGTTTCGTCATCAGCGGAGTCGATTTTGCCCTGCCACGGATAGCGACCCATCGCAACGACTTCTTCCACCGTGAATGAGAAGGCAACGGTATTGGTCTGCGTCAACATGGCTCTCGAGCGTGCCAAGTCGACGGGAGAGAAGTCGGCCAGGGGTCGATCGTTCAAGTGGACTGAACCCTCGGATGGAGCGACATCGCCGGCGAGAAGTGCCAAGAGGCTCGACTTGCCGGCTCCGTTCGGACCGACGATCGCAACGAGCTCGCCTGGGGAGAACGATGCCGATACACCTTTGCACAAGAAGGTGTCATCGACTTCGAGAGCTGCGTCGCGCGCGACGAGGATGCTCATACCCAGCCTCCATGACGCGATCTGAGTCGACGCAACTGCCAAATGAAGACTGGTGCTCCGAGAATCGACGTGAGAACCCCGAGTGGGAGTTCCGCCGGTTCGAGAACCGTTCGTGCCATCAGGTCAGCGAGCGAGACGATCACGGCACCGAAAAGGACCGACAGCGGCAGAACGTGTCGATGTTGCGGTCCGACGAAGAGGCGAACCACATGTGGGACGAGGAGACCGACGAACAACACGATTCCGGACACGGACACTGCTGACGCCGCCATCAAGGCGACCACGAGGAGCACCTTGATCCGTGATCGTTCGACGTCGATACCGACATGGCGTGCTGCCCGGTCGCCGAGAGACAGCAGGTCGAGGGTGCGAGCCATCATCAGCGCAGCGATGAGTCCGACGACAGCAATCGGTCCGACGATCAGAACTTTCTCCCAGGTGGATTGGGCAAGTGATCCGAGCGTCCAGGAGGTGAGTGAGCGCAGTGAGGCATCGTCGGACATGAAGGCGAGGAGGCCGATTGCGGCGCCTGCCAGGGCATTGATCGCAATTCCCATGAGGACGAGTGTGAGGATCTCGGTGCGCCCGTCGTGGCGAGCGATCGTGTACACGATGGCGACCGCAGCAAGACCGCCGAGGAATGCAGCAACTGGAAGTGTCCAGATGCCAAGGGGGGAAAAGCCGGTCACGATCTGCAGCGCCGCTGCGGACATTGCGCCTGACGACACACCGATGATTCCCGGTTCGGACAGCGGATTGGCAAACGCCCCCTGCATCACGGCGCCGGCAGTGGCGAGACACGCGCCGACGACAACTCCGAGCACGATGCGCGGTAGACGAATGACCCAGACCAATTCATCGGCAGTGCGATCCGATGGTGTACCCGACGTCAGGCCGAGGCGGCGAGCAATGCTGCCGAGTACGTCCCCAGGTGACACGTTGTACGCGCCGATGAGCGCCGACACGAAAACTGTGGCAACCAACATGACGACGAGAACGATGCCGACGACTCGCGGATCGAACGCCCCTGATCGAGCCCGGCGCACCTTCATGATCCGGTGTCCGTCATCAAACGTGCGATTTCATCGTGGAGATTGCGCACGAGTTCGGGAGTACGCGGACCGAAACTGAAGAGAAGACCGTCTTCTGCAGTGATGATTCTTCGGTTGCGACCCGCAGGTGTCTGGCCCATGCCTGCAAGATCGAGAACTCCATCGAGACCGGAAACCGAGTCGTAGCCGGTTGTCGTCACGAGGATGACATCCGGTGCTGCTTCGACGATGGCTTCCGGAGTGAGAGGAGTGAAGGCTGCGCTGAGGCCGATGGCCGTGCCTGCATCGGTACCTCCAGCAGCCTCGATCACAGAGTCCGGCCCGGATCCAGGACCGCCGATGAGATAAACGCCGGCTGGGCCGCGGAGGTAGAGGAATGCAACTCGCACTCCTTGATCGGGCAGGTCGGAGATACTTGCCAGGTCTGCCTCGATGCGGTCGGCGAGACGCTGGGCTCGATCTTCGACATCGAAGACCTCGGCCACGGCGCGTAGTCGTGTGACGATGCCGTCCATCGTCACCGCTTTCGGGACGATCTCGATACGAATTCCGATCTCACGCAGTTGATCGAGTGCTGTCTCCGGGCCGGTGTCCTCGTCGGCGAGGATGATCGTCGGACGTACAGCGAGAACCGCTTCCGGGTTCACCTCGTGGTCGTTCGTGACGATGGGAAGTTCTGATGCTTCTTGAAGCGTGCTCGAGATGTCACGCCCGACGACCTGATCTCCGAGCCCGAGAGCGAACAGAGACTCGGTCAAACCATCAGTGAGGCTGACGATGCGTTCGCCACCGTTGTCGGTCGTGGCATCGGACTG
>JBIIKC010000278.1:0-2817 GCA_044233375.1 Ilumatobacteraceae bacterium | reverse complement strand
ATACCCCCAGAAGTTTCCACCCAGCGGATGTTAGTTCTCCAACATTCGGAACCCGGCTCGAGAGACCACTCGCAGTACGGTGATAGCAGCCCATGTTGAAGGAACTGTTGACTCAGCGATTGCTCCCGTACCGGAAGTCGCTGATCGTGGTTGTCGTTTTTCAGGCAATCCAGGCCGTGGCGGGGCTGATCCTCCCGACGATCAATGCCGACATCATCGATCGCGGTGTTGCCCGAGGCGATCTCGACACGATTTGGCGTCTCGGCGGGTGGATGGTGGTGGTCACTCTGGTTCAGGTTGCGTTTGCAGTAGGTGCCGTTCACGCAGGGTCAAAGGTGGCGACCGGGTTCGGACGTGATGCTCGCGCTGCCATGTTTGGCCGCGTGAACAGCTTCTCGGCCCGCGAGGTGAACACATTCGGTGCGCCCTCCCTCATCACTCGGATCACCAACGATGTTCAGCAAGTGCAGATGCTCGTGCTGACCACATGCACACTTCTGATTGCAGCACCGTTCACTGCGATTGGCGGTCTTGTGCTAGCAGTTCAGCAAGATGCAGCTCTGTCATGGGTCATTGTCGTCGCTGTACCCATCGTGGTTGTTCTCCTTGGCCTTGTGATCTCGAAGATGGTGCCGACTTTTCGCAAGATGCAGGAATTCATCGACCGCATCAACGAGATTTTGCGTGAGCAACTCTCGGGAGTGCGCGTTGTACGCGCGTTCGGACGCGAGAACGACCAGATGGAGAAGTTCCGCGCTGGTAACGCTCTGTTGACTGCAACGGCGCTGCGAGGCGGCCGTTTGATGGGGCTGCTGTTTCCGACGGCCACGCTGATCGTGAATCTGTCGAGTGTCGCGGTCGTCTGGCTGGCCGCCGGTCGCATTGCCGATGGTCAAATGGAGGTTGGTTCGCTCGTTGCGTATCTCACCTATCTGACCCAGATTCTGATGGCCGTCCTCATGGCCACATTCATGGCGGCATTGCTACCGCGTGCATCGGTGAGTGCCGAACGCATCCAGGAACTCATGTCGACGGAATCCTCGATACGACATTCGGCCGATCCGGTCGAGGACATCGACGGACCGATTCGTCTCGAGCTTCGTCATGTCGGATTTCGCTATCCAGGTGCCGATGAGCCGGTGCTCGCTGACGTCAGTGTGACCGTGGATGCTGGCGAGACGTTGGCCATCATCGGCAGCACTGGATCCGGAAAGACCACTCTGGTCAACATCATGGCTCGCCTCATCGATCCGACCGAAGGTGAGGTACTCATCAATGGGGTCGATCTGACTCGGCTCGCGCCCGAGGTGTTGGGCTCGCTCTACGGGTACGTTCCTCAACGGGCGTACCTGTTCTCGGGCACGATCGCCTCGAACTTGCGATATGGAAAAGAGGATGCGACGGAAGTCGAGATGTGGGAGGCGCTCGAGATCGCCCAAGCCACCGAGTTCGTTCGCGACCGTGGTCTCGATGCACCGATTTCCCAAGGTGGAGCGAACGTATCGGGAGGTCAGCGTCAGAGGCTGTCGATTGCTCGAGCTGTCATTCGTCGTCCCCGTATCTACATCTTCGACGACGCGTTCTCGGCGCTCGACCTTGCGACCGATGCCCAATTGCGGTCGAGTCTTCAGCCGCACCTACGTGATGCTGCAACTGTGATCATCGGCCAGCGAGTGTCGACGATTCGACACGCAGACAAGATCATGGTGCTCGAGGACGGCCGAGTTGTCGGCCTCGGGACGCATGCCGATCTCGAAGAATCCTGTGCGACGTATCTGGAGATCCTCGCATCGCAAGCGACGAGCGCAGGAGTTGGCCAGTGAGCGGCGACAACGACGTGAAGCCGACGGTTCAATCGGGTGCGACTGTTGCTGAACTGCGGTCGGGCCGGTTCAACACGGTTGGAGTGCCGACGGAGAAGTCGAAAAACTTCTCGGCCACTTTGAAGCGACTCATGCGACGGATGGCGCGCGATCAAATTCTCGTTGGTGTCATCTTTGCGATAGCTGTGACGAGTGTGACTCTGACGGTGATTGGACCGAGAATTCTCGGTCGAGCAACGGACATCGTGTTCGACGGAGTCCGTGGCCGGACCGATGGTGTCGACTTCGGAGCCCTGCACCGCACGTTGGGAGAGGCGGCGGGCCTGTATCTCGCTGCATACCTCTTGGCGTATGGTCAGGCATTCGTTCTGTCCGGAGTCGTGCAGCGCACCATGTTCCGTCTGCGTCGAGACATCGAGGCGAAACTTCATCGTCTTCCGCTCGGATACATCGACCGCCATGCCCGAGGTGATCTTCTCAGTCGAGTCACGAATGACATCGACAACATTTCACAGAGTCTTCAGCAGTCGCTCAGCCAGTTGGTGACGTCTCTTCTCGCGATTCTCGGCGTCACCGTGATGATGTTCGTTGTCTCTCCAATCTTGGCAGTCATTGCGCTCATCACAATCCCGCTGTCAGTGATGACGATGAAGCAGATTGCCCGCCGCTCACGTCAGAAATTCATCGACCAATGGAGACACACGGGCGAGCTAAATGGACTCATCGAGGAAGCTTTCACAGGCCATGCCATCGTCAAGGTCTTCGGGCGCCAACTCGAAACCGAGCAGCGATTCGCCGTGATCAATGATCGACTGCAACGAGCCGGTTTCGGGGCGCAATTCATGTCCGGTTCGATTCAGCCAGCGATGATGTTCCTCGGCAACTTGAATTATGTTGCGATTGCTGTTGTTGGTGGTCTTCGCGTTGCCAATGGTCAACTCAGCCTTGGTGATGTGCAAGCTTTCATCCAGTATTCGCGTCAGTTCACACAACC
>JBIIKC010000277.1:0-2835 GCA_044233375.1 Ilumatobacteraceae bacterium | reverse complement strand
TCCTTTGCGGGAATTCCCACTCCGCGATCTCTGACATCGATGAGCACATCACCATCGGCTCTGCGGACGGAGACTTCGACTGACGATCCGCTGTCCGAATACTTGATCGCATTCTCCAAGAGATTTTGCAGCGCCGATACGAGTTGTCGTCGATCGCCGATCACCATTGTTTCCGGCACGGACTCGACCGAGACCAGAGAAATCCCTCGACCGTCAGCGAGTGTCTGGGTGCGATCCACCGCCTCGGACACGACATCGGCCACCGACATCGTCCCTGAGAGCACCTGGCCGCCGTACTCGAGCCGGGACAGTTCGAGAAGATCATCGATCAGCCGTCCGACACGCATCGACTCATCGGAGATCTTCCCTGACAGCCGAGCGACAACTTCGGCATCTTCCGTTTGCGTCAACGTCTCTGCCAGAACGGACATTGCTCCGATAGGGGTCTTCAATTCGTGGCTGATATTGGCGACGAAGTCCGTTCGCACTGCATCCACGAGCGCGCGCTCCGTGGTGTCTTCGACCATCGCAACGGCTCCACCGTTCAGAAGAGGAAGAGCGGTCACTGAGATCACCTGCCGCGGAGGCCCGAACAAGTCGAGAACCTTTCGACCACCTCGTCCGCCGACTGCCGCACGCACGTAGGTGTCCACTGCCTCATCGACGAGAACTTCTGCATGAATCGCCCGAGTGAGACCCGTTGCCCGCGCGTTTCGGTACACGATGTCCCCATCTGATGATGCAACCACCACGCCGATCGTCAACGCATCGAGGACGTCGGACAGGAAATGAGACATGTCGTCAGGATCGACCGCTGCGTCCCGACCAACCCCGGATTCATTCGAGGACACACGACCGCTACGCCGGCTTCGAAGGATTCCGAAGAGAATCGACACCGTCACGCCGATGACGATTCCAATGATCAGATGTGCGGTCACTGCATTCTTCGAGTGTGTGCGTCAGGACTTGTCGGGTGGAGAATCATCGATCGGCTTGACCATGGGAATGCCACCAATAGGCGTCAGATCGCCGAGAGTTCGTTCTCGGTGTCGTGCCGCACCGACATGTTCCGGCAGCCAGCCCGTCACGAGGAAGCGAACCTTCTCTCCGATGTTGACCGCATGATCGCCGATTCGCTCGTAGAAACGAGCAACAACCGCAAGTTGAATTGCAACCTGAAGGTCGATACGACCTGCAGCATGTGACTCGAAGATCGCCTGAATGAACTGGCGCTGAAGATCGTCGAGAAACGAGTCCATGTCGTCGATCGCTGCGGCTCGAGCAGCGTCCATGTTCAGATAGGCCCCAGTTGCCTCACTGAACAAGTGGCGAGCTTGATCGGACATCTGCAGGACTATGGTGCGCAAATTCGGATCGAACTCATGGCCGTAGATGCGACGTGCTGCCTTGCAGATGTTGACGACGAGGTCAGCCGATCTCTCGATCTCCCCGGAAATCTTCAGTGCAGCAATGACTCGGCGCAGTTCTCCGGCAACCGGGGCCTGGAGCGCCAGTACCTGGATGCACCTGTCCTCGATTTCGATACTGCGAGCATCGATTTCGTCATCTGACATGATCATTTCTTCGGCAGTGGCGAGATCCTGATCGAGAAGTACAGCAGTGCATTTCGGGATGCTCTCCACAACTGATGCAGAGATTCGCACGAGTTCTTGTTGGATGTCGTCGAGATCTCGATGGAATGCCTTGCGAGGTTCGTTCATTGATTTCCTCCTCAGCCGAATCTGCCGGTCACGTAAGCTTCGGTGCGCTCGTCACCCGGAGTCGAGAACATCTTCTGCGTCGAATCGAATTCGACGAGCACGCCGGTTCTGCGGTCACTCTCAGGATTCACCTCGGTTGTGAAGAACGCGGTGCGATCGCTGACTCGGGCAGCCTGTTGCATGTTGTGAGTCACGATGATGATCGTGAAGTCCTTCTTGATCTCCTGCATCAGGTCTTCGATTCGCGTCGTCGCAATCGGATCGAGTGCCGAACACGGCTCATCCATGAGAATGACATCTGGCTCGACGGCGATGCATCGGGCGATGCACAGACGCTGCTGCTGACCGCCCGAGAGACCCATTGCCGATGCCTTGAGTCGATCCTTGACTTCGTCCCACAGCGCTGCGCGCTTGAGTGAAGACTCGACAATCACATCGAGATCGGCCTTCTTGCGCACGCCGTTGAGACGTGGACCGAACGCCAAGTTGTCGTAGATGCTCTTCGGGAAAGGGTTCGGCTTCTGGAACACCATGCCGACACGTCGGCGGACTTCGACCGCATCGACATTCTTCGCATACAGGTCCACCCCGTGATACGAGACTTCGCCCTCGACTCGCGCTCCCGGAATCAAATCGTTCATGCGGTCGAAACAGCGCAGAACGGTCGTCTTGCCACAACCGGACGGACCGATGAATGCGGTGATCTCCTGACCCCGAATCGTCAGATTGACGTCACGTACTGCACGGAACTCCCCGTAGTAGACAGCGAGTGATCTCGTCTCGAACACCGGCGTCTGTGCGCTCCGGTCAGCAACCTGCGACATCTGGGTTCCGGATTGTTCGTTCACGTTTCCATCCTGTCTCATCTGCACCGCAACCCTTCGTATATTCCGACCATCGGACATCGACTACCACCGTCTCTCGAAGCGGTTTCTCAACCAGATGGCGAGACCATTGATGACTACCACCAGCACGAGCAGAACCAGCGAGGCTGCAGCCGTCACCGACTGGAAATCAGCCCCGGTCTGGCGGGCATAGGAAAAGATCGCCACCGGCATCGAGGTGAATCCGCCCTCGGTGATCTGATCCCACAAACTCAAGTTTCCCGTGGTCA
>JBIIKC010000276.1:0-2836 GCA_044233375.1 Ilumatobacteraceae bacterium | reverse complement strand
CCACTCGACCCAGTGATCGCGCCGATCCGCCCACTACTCCGATACCAATCGTGAAGTTGGCCGATCGACTGATCGAGTCCGGATCGCAGTATCGAGCATCCGATATTCACATCGAACCATCCGGTGATGCATTGCGCGTTCGGTTTCGTATCGACGGATCACTAGTCGATGCCGACAATCTTCCACTCGGTTACCACGGCCCGCTCGTGAGCCGCCTGAAGATCATGGGCGGAATGAACATCGTCGAACGGCGAAGACCTCAGGACGGACAGTTTTCGACGATCTGCAACGGCAGATCTCTCGATGTTCGACTCGCAACTCTGTCGACCATTCACGGAGAGAAGATCGTGCTGCGACTCCTCGACCAACGCCGCACGACGAGAGGTCTCAGCGAACTCGGAATGGCGCCATCGACAATCGAAATTTGGCGGGGACTGATCCGATCACCCTTCGGGTTGGTCCTGTGTTGCGGGCCGACGGGATCAGGTAAGACGACGACCCTCTACGCATCGCTGACGGACATGGAGATCGGCGATCGCAACGTCACCACGATCGAAGATCCGGTCGAATACGTCATCGCCGGCATCAACCAGGTTCGCACGAACGACCAAGCCGGTCTCACATTCGCAACTGGGCTGCGAGCACTCCTGCGACAGGACCCGGATGTCATTCTCATCGGTGAACTGCGCGATCAAGAGACCGCGCGACTCGGGGTACAAGCTGCACTGACCGGTCACTTCGTCCTCTCGTCGATTCATGCGAACGATGCTGCCGGAGCTCTCCAACGCCTGATCGACATGGGAGTCGAACCATTCCTCGTGTCGTCCTCATTGACAGGGGTGATCGGGCAACGCCTCGTTCGTCGAGTGTGCACCGCATGTTCACGTGTGTACTTGCCGAATCCGGACGAACTCGAACTCTTTCGCCGATACCTCCCCGATGCAAGAACCGAGTTCAGGCGAGGCACGGGTTGTACTGCATGCAGTCACACCGGATACCTGGATCGGGTCGGTGTCTACGAGATCTTGCGGATCACACCCCAGATTCGACGACATCTCATGCACCGAGCCGATGCTCAGACCATCCGCGCAACCGCTCTCGATGAAGGCATGACCTCGCTGCGCATCGCAGCAATGCAGCTCGTCGAAAGTGGGGTCACGACGATCGACGAAGTCGTTCGATCTCTGGGAGCACATTCGACGCCGACAGATCGTGTGACCGCATCATGAAGCAAATCGTTCACTTTCGACGACGCCCCATTTCTCGACAGACACTTCTGCATTTCACTCGACAGCTGCGGGTCTTCATTCGCAGCGGAATCGCACTCGACGAAGCCATCCGCATCATTTCGGAGGAATCCGAGGATTCATCCCTGCGATCGGCATTGAGCAGAGTCCTCCAGGATCTCGATGCAGGAGCTTCGCTGTCGGACGGGTTCGACAACCACCCAAAGATCTTTCCGCCCTACTTCGTCGGCTTGATGCGGAGCGCTGAGGAAACCGGTGCGTTCGTCGAAACTCTCGACAGCCTCATCGGGTATCAGTCGCGCATCATCGAAACCAGAGCAAAGATCTCGTCGGCTCTCGCATATCCGAGCATCGTGATGGCACTCGCCCTGGTGACCGTGGCGATTCTTGCTGGGTTCGTGATTCCGCGTTTCGAGCCTTTGTTCGAGGAGCTCGGTTCGACTGTTCCCCTCCCGACTCGGGTCCTGCTGAATACGACGTCGATGCTGACCGACAACATCCTTCTCATCTTCGGTCTCGTCACCTTTCTGGTGGCAACCTTCGTCGCATCGCTGCGATCTTCACGAGTTCGGCGTCGGATCGACTCGCTCGTCCTGCGCATCCCCTTCATCGGCACGATCGTTCAATACGTCATGCTCGAGAGGTTCTGTCGAATCCTTTCGGCCACTGTGCGTTCGGGTCTCCCGGTCACAGTCGGAATGCGGTTGAGCACTCAGACGATCTCGAATGCCGTTCACCGCGATCTCCTCGCTCGTGCCGCACGCGACATGTCGATGGGTATCGACTTTGCGGCAGCACTCGCGCGAACAGGACTCTTTCCTGGAGCCGCACGGCAAATGTTCCGAGTCGGCGAAGAAACCGGTGCTCTCGACGAGCAGGTCACGGCCGCTGGGGAATT
Organism: Ilumatobacteraceae bacterium; assembly: GCA_044233375.1. Taxonomy (GTDB): domain Bacteria; phylum Actinomycetota; class Acidimicrobiia; order Acidimicrobiales; family Ilumatobacteraceae; genus Casp-actino8. Next base: position 691 of record JBIIKC010000276.1, on the reverse strand, counting down.
CTTCGATGCCGAACTCGAGATGCGTATGAGACGCTTCACCTCGTTGTTCGAACCGTTTCTGATCGTGTCCGTCGGACTCGTCGTCGGCTTCGTCGCAGTTGCCCTGGTGTCCGCAATGTACGGAGTCCTCGACGGAGTGCGCAACATTCCCTGAGCGCGCTCGATTCAAACCAGGACATCGATCTCGAACACCACCGTCAGGATGGTCCCCGCAGCGAGGAACGGCCCGAACGGGATCGCTCTCGATCGACTCGAACTTTCTATGACGATCATCGCTAGTCCGATCAGGGATCCGAGGAGGAATGCAAGAAAGAACCCCGTGAAGACCGCCGGCAGACTCCACCACCCGAGAAAGGCACCGAGGAGCGGACTCAGTCGAACATCACCGTCTCCGAGTCGACCCGAACTGGCCACATACAAACACGCCATTGCACCCAGAGCGCACAGTCCACCGATGAGGGAGGTGCGCATTCTGAACAGCTCGTCCCCTGTGATCGAAGCAACGAACAGGATCGGGATTCCGATCGCTGCTGTCGCATGAGTGATCCCTCTCGGAAGTCGAAGTGTCGCAATGTCGATGATGGTGAGAGAGACGAGTCCTGTACACAGGATCCAATGAGCGACAAGGGCAAACGGGTTCTCGATCACGAGAGCGCACAGGACGAAGACGACCGAGGTGGATAGTTCGATC